>JAHEJH010000082.1 GCA_024638905.1 Luminiphilus sp. | reverse complement strand
GTCATTGCCCTCCTCTCTTTCTCAGCACCAGATCCGCAAACGCCAGATCTGCTTCAACAGTAACCTTAATGTTGCTCGAG
This sequence comes from Luminiphilus sp., assembly GCA_024638905.1. Lineage (GTDB taxonomy): Bacteria > Pseudomonadota > Gammaproteobacteria > Pseudomonadales > Halieaceae > Luminiphilus. Next base: position 4,896 of record JAHEJH010000082.1, on the reverse strand, counting down.
GGCCCCTCTATCACGTGAACAGGCTCACCCATCCGCTCCATCGCCATGGCTTCATCAGTCACCGAGAGGCCTTCCTCCAGACACCGACCCAATGCCGCACGCAAAGGGAACAGCGGAAACAGCTGTGGCGTCTGTGCCCGCCAGAGAGATTGGCGGTCGACCGTGCCCGAGATCTGCCCGTCCTCACCGACCTGCTTTAAAGTATCTGCGACCGGCTCGGCGAGAATCACCCCCTCCCCCGACTGCCGCGCCCGCTCGATTAACGCGGTCAAAGATTCAAGGGGCAAGCAGGGCCGCGCGGCATCGTGAACCAGCACCCAATCCTCTTGGGAACCTTCCGTCGCCAATAGCTCCAGCCCGGCCATGACCGAATCCGCGCGCTCGGCGCCACCGGGCGTGGTTTGCACACGCACGTCCGCCAAGCTGTCAATCGCATCGGCGCGACGGTCTGAGGGGTCGAGCGCCACCACGATGCCGCGAATGTCAGGACTCTCCAACAATGCACGCAGGGTATGCTCCATCAGCGGCGCACCGGCTATTTCCCGATATTGCTTGGGAATCTCTCCGCCAAGGCGACGCCCCGACCCAGCCGCCGGCACGACTGCCCAGATGCTGTTCACGGCGTCTTGGGCTCCTCTACAAATTGATAATAAACCTCGCCTTCTTTGATCAAGCCAAGGTTCTCGCGCGCGCTTTTCTCTACCGCCTCGGTGCCACCTTGCAAGGCAATGACCTCCTGCGTGAGTGCCGCATTACGCGCCTTCAGTTCGGTGTTCTCTGCCTCTGCTTCTTCAAGCTGCGTCTGCAGTCGGCTGGCCTCAGCGAGACCTCCCTCGGCAAACCATAGCCGATACTGCAGCAGCACCAGAAGACCAAACAGCCCGCCTATGAGCCAGCGCATCAGCCCCTCGAGAGGATGTCCCGGCCGGGATACGGCGCGGTGAGACCCAGCTCCGCCTCTATCCGCAGTAGCCGGTTGTACTTGGCTACCCGGTCTGAGCGACACAGAGAGCCCGTCTTGATCTGACCCGCCCCGGTCCCCACAGCCAGATCCGCGATGGTGGCGTCTTCGGTTTCCCCGGAGCGATGCGAAATGACCGCCGTGTAGCCCGCGGCCTTGGCCATAGCAATGGCCTCCAGTGTCTCGGTCAGCGATCCAATTTGGTTGAATTTAATCAAAATAGAATTGGCAATGCCCTCGTCAATCCCACGCTTGAGGATCGCGGTATTGGTGACAAACAGATCATCGCCCACCAGCTGAATGCGGTCCCCTAATTTCTCCGTCAGCACCGCCCAGCCAGCCCAATCCGCCTCATCAAGCCCATCTTCGATCGAGACAATGGGATGATCTGACGTCAACGCGGCCAGGTAATCGGCAAAGCCCGCGCTGTCATAATCAGCACCGTCACCCTGCAGGTGGTAACGGCCATCACGGTAGAACTCGGAGGCCGCGCAATCCAAAGCCAGCGTGATGTCATCGCCCAGCACGTAGCCGGCGTTGCCCACAGCCTCGCCAATGACTTCCAACGCCGCAGCATTGGAGGGCAGGTCAGGCGCAAAGCCGCCCTCGTCCCCGACCGCCGTGGAGAGCCCTCTACCAGAGAGCACCTTTTTCAGATGATGAAAAATCTCGGCGCCCATGCGCAACGCCTCAGCGAAGCTCCCTGCCGACACGGGCTGAACCATGAACTCCTGGATATCCACATTGTTATCGGCGTGCTCTCCCCCGTTCAGAATATTCATCATCGGCACGGGAAGAGACAAAGCCGTGCAGCCCGAGAGCTCGGCAATATGCTGATAAAGCGGCTTTTTGGCTGACAGTGCAGCGGCTTTGGAGGTCGCCAGCGAGACAGCCAAAATAGCATTGGCACCGAACTGTGCCTTGTTGTCTGTCCCGTCTGCCTCAATCATGCGCCGGTCCACGCCGGCTTGGTCTAGCGCGTCGTGGCCCACCAACAGCTCGCGAATGGGGCCATTCGCGTGCCCTACCGCCGTCAGGACGCCTTTGCCAAGATACCGCGATGCGTCACCATCTCGCAGCTCCAACGCCTCGCGGGTACCGGTACTGGCACCGGAAGGCGCGCAGGCACTGCCGACACTGTCGTCATCTAATGTGACCTCGGCCATGACGGTCGGATTCCCTCTGGAATCCAATACCTCAAAAGCTCGCACATCGACGATCTCACTCACAACACGCTCCTTGTTAAAACTGACTCAGTGGATAGCCAGTTCAGGCTGAGACTTGACCAATGCATCCACCGCTTTGACCTGCTCGAGAAAAGGCTCAAGTTGCGCCAGCGGCAGCGCACTGGGGCCATCGCACAGGGCTTCATCCGGATTGGGGTGGGCTTCCAAAAACAAGCCCGCAATGCCCACGGCTGCACCCGCCTTGGCCAACTTGAGTACCTGGTCACGACGCCCCCCAGAAGCGGCCTCACCGGGGTCCCGGCGTTGCAGCGAGTGGGTCACGTCAAAAATCAGCGGGCAGCCCATGGTGACCTCACGCATCACCTCAAATCCCAGCATGTCGACAACCAAGTTGTCGTAGCCAAAATTGCTCCCGCGCTCACAGACCATCAGCCGATCGTTGCCACACTCGCGAAACTTCTCCACGACATTGGCCATTTGCTCGGGGCTTAAAAATTGAGGTTTCTTGATGTTGATCGCAGCACCCGTGCGGGCCATCGCTTTCACCAAGTCGGTTTGGCGGGCGAGGAAGGCCGGCAACTGCAATATGTCGCAGACCTCTGCCACGGGCGCCGCCTGTTCTGACGTGTGTACATCGGTCAGCACCGGTACGTTATGGGCTGATTTCACGTCAGCTAGGATTTTCAGACCGGCTTCGAGACCCGGCCCCCGAAAAGAATGAATGGACGAGCGGTTGGCCTTATCGAAAGACGCTTTGAAGACGTAGGGAAGCGCCAACCGCTCACAGACACGCGCAAACTCAGCGGCGCTGTCCATGGCCATATCAGCGCTCTCGAGCACATTGATACCCCCGATCAACACCATCGGCTGGTCATTGGCAAAGGTGCGACCCGCTACTTCAACAACGCGATGGCTTCCGCTCACGCAGCATCACCACACTGCTGCGCCACCGCCAACGCTGCCTCGATATAGCTCGTAAACAGGGGGTGTCCGCCACGGGGCCGAGATTTGAATTCCGGGTGGAACTGACACGCCACAAACCAAGGGTGAGCGGGGAGCTCGATAATTTCGACCAGCTCACCGTCCAGCGACCAGCCACTCATCTTCATGCCCGCTTCTTCCAAGCGGGCTACGTAGTTGCTGTTCACCTCGTAGCGGTGCCGGTGCCGTTCCGAGATCTCCTCGGCGTTATAAATAGCCTGCGTCTTGGTCCCGGCTACCAACCGACAGGGCTGAGCACCCAGTCGCATGGTGCCACCCAGATCCGAGGCCTCGGAGCGCTGCTCGAGGGCGCCGTCTGCGGTTTGCCACTCAGTAATCAAGGCAATGATGGGATGGGGAGTGTCCGCCTGCATCTCGGTAGAGTGTGCGCCATCGAGGTGACAGACATTCCGCGCGTATTCGATGAGCGCCATGTGCAGACCCAAGCAAATACCAAGGAAGGGAATACCCTGCTCCCGGGCATACCGCACCGCTTCAATCTTGCCCTGGACACCGCGATCACCGAAGCCACCAGGGACGAGGATGGCATCCAGATGCGACAACAACCCCACTCCCTGAGCCTCAATCTCCTCAGCATCGATGTAGTCAATCTCTACCCGGGTATCGGTTTGCAGACCCGCGTGATCAAGGGCCTCATTCAGTGACTTATAAGCGTCCACGAGGTCGACATATTTGCCGACCATACCCACACGTACCGTGCCCTTGCGCTGACTGAATTCACGACGCACCACATCGTCCCACTCCGACAGATCAGCCGCAGGCTGGGCCAACCCAAAGCGCTCGAGAATATAGTCGTCGAGTCCGCTTTCCTTGAGGTGACCGGGTATCTGATAAATCGAGTCCGCATCCATGAGCGGGATCACGGCCCGCTCCTCTACATTGGTAAACAAGGAGATCTTGCGGCGAGCGCCTTCGTCCACTTCAACAGAGCATCGGCACAACAGCACCTCCGGTTGCAAACCAATCGAGCGCAACTCCTTGACCGAGTGCTGGGTCGGCTTGGTTTTGATTTCACCCGCAGTCGGAATGTAGGGAATGAGCGTGAGGTGCATGAGCAGCGCATTGGCTGACCCCAGCTCTAGCTTGAGCTGACGCACCGCTTCAAGAAAAGGCTGGCTCTCAATGTCGCCCGCGGTGCCACCCACTTCCACTACCGCGACCTCGGCATCCCCCGCCCCCTCGACGACTCGATGTTTGATTTCGTCGGTAATGTGCGGGATGACCTGAACGGTGCCGCCCAGATAATCTCCACGGCGCTCCTTGCGCAATACTGCGTCGTACACGCGGCCCGCCGTAAAGTTATTGGCGCGGCTCATTACCGTGCGCGTGAATCGCTCGTAGTGGCCCAGATCGAGATCCGTCTCCGCACCGTCGTCGGTGACGAAGACCTCTCCATGCTGGAAGGGACTCATCGTGCCGGGGTCGACGTTGATGTAAGGATCCAGCTTGAGGAGGGTGACTTTGAGACCGCGCGCTTCAAGCACAGCAGCGAGGGAGGCGGCAGCGATCCCCTTACCCAGGGAAGACACAACACCACCAGTAACGAACACATATCTCGTCATGGATTCCACCAATGCGAAAGAGCACCCGGACGTCTGTCTCGACGCCTCTCGGGAACCTCTCTCCGATGGACGATTAGTCTAACAGGAAGCCCCGCAAGGCTCAATTCAAAGTGACGAAGAAAGGTGCCAAACAGGCCGCAAACCGGGTTCCGCGGTGTTGTTGTCCAGATCATCTACCCCCAAC
>JAHEJH010000069.1 GCA_024638905.1 Luminiphilus sp. | reverse complement strand
ATGCAGACGGCACCTGCTTACAGCGATGTGGTACAGGACATCTCTGAGTTCTTAAGCCTGCGTCTGGCTGATATGGGCGCCGTTGGCATCGATCTTGATCGCGTCGTCATTGATCCTGGTTTTGGCTTCGGCAAAACGGCTGAGCAAAACTTTGAACTGCTCGCGCGGCTAGAAGCGTTGTGCAATCAGCGCCAGCCGGTTTTGGTCGGGCTATCACGCAAATCCATGATCAGCAGCGTGCTCGATCGACCGCCCGAGCAGCGCATGGTTGCCAGTGTGGCTTTGGCGCTGATGGCAGTGGAGCGCGGGGCGCGTATAGTGCGGGTTCACGATGTCGCTGCCACATTCGATGCGCTATCGATGTGGCAAACAATCAGGCACACGCTGAGTCAGAGCCAACAGCCATGAGCAGACAGTTTTTCGGGACCGATGGCATCCGCGGTGAGGTGGGTAAGTACCCGGTGACGGCGGATTTTATGCTCAAGCTCGGATGGGCGGCCGGGCGGGTATTCGCCTCTGCTGAGCGAGAGACGCATGTGTTAATTGGCAAGGATACCCGGGTGTCCGGCTACATGTTCGAGTCAGCGTTGGAGGCTGGACTGGTCGCGGCAGGGGCCCGAGTCACGCTGCTGGGGCCCATGCCCACTCCGGCTGTGGCCATGCTCACCCGCAGTCAAAAAGCATCGGCCGGGATCGTAATAAGCGCCTCTCACAATGTCTATACCGACAATGGCATCAAATTCTTTGACGCTGAGGGTCGCAAGCTGTCGGACAGTCTAGAACTTGAAATTGAACGCATGCTGTCAGATCCCATGGATACCGTACCCTCAGCACAATTGGGCAAGGCTGCGCGGATGGCGGACGCGCCGGGCAGATACGTAGAATTCTGTAAGAACACATTTCCCGAGGCGTTGAGCTTGAGGGGTATGCGGTTGGTCCTGGACTGCGCTCACGGTGCTACCTACCAGGTCGCGCCTCAGGTTTTTACTGAGCTGGGGGCAACTGCGGTAGTGATAGGTGCCGAACCAGATGGCTACAACATCAACCGCGATGTCGGCTCGACATCCCCGGCTGCACTGCAGGCGCGAGTGTTGAGCGAGCGGGCGGATCTGGGTATTGCGTTTGATGGCGATGGCGACCGCGTGCAGTGCGTTGCCGCCGACGGCACGGTCGTGGATGGCGATGAGCTCCTCTATGTTATTGCCAATGACCGTGCACAAAAAGGGCGGCCGCCTGAAGGTGTGGTGGGTACGCTGATGTCCAACCTAGGTCTGGAGCACGCGCTGGCGGATAAGGGTATCGAATTGGTGCGGGCGAGGGTGGGCGATCGTTACGTGCTTGAACTCATGGCTGAGCGGGGCTGGTCTCTGGGTGGCGAGGCTTCCGGCCATATCATCTGCGGCGATCTCACCACAACTGGCGATGGCATTGTGGCCGCGCTGCAGGTCGCAGCGGCCATGGCGGCCGCCGGTGAGACCCTTTTGGCGCTGAAAAGTGCGCTACACAAATTACCTCAGACTTTGATCAATGTTTCTGTTCCGGCGGGGTTTGTGCTGGAAGACTGCGAGGCAGCGGTGGCCGAGAGTAAGAGGGTGGAAGAGGTTTTGTCGGGGCGGGGTCGTGTGGTTCTCCGGGCCTCAGGCACAGAGCCGCTCATCAGGGTGATGATTGAGGGCGCCGATGCGGGGGAGAATCATCGTCTGGCGGACGGCATTGCCGAGGCGATTCGACAGGCGCACTAGTTCAGTTGCGGCACGGATACGTGACCGGTATGATCTCGCGCCCTACGTGAGGCGCCGGTGACCGGCGCAGAGCTGGAAAGAGTCATGGAACAGATAACGCTGATGGTACATTTGCTGGTTGCTTTGGCGCTTATTGCGCTGATCTTGCTGCAACGGGGTAAAGGCGCCGATATTGGCGCCTCTTTCGGCGCGGGTGCGTCACAGACGCTGTTTGGCAGCGGGGGTAGCGGCAACGCGCTGACGCGGATGACTGCATGGCTGTCGGCGATCTTCTTTGTCAGCAGTTTCGGTCTGGCTGTGATTGCGGACAACCGGACCGCGAGTGAGGATGACCTTGGATTCGAGGTGCCGGTGTACGAAACGGTCGAGACCGAGGTCCCCGACAGCGACGTGCCTGATATCGATTTTGGGTCAGAGGGTGATATTCCCTTTGACGATGCACCCCCGCCCAGCGGGCAGTGACCGATTAACAAGCGGAAGTGGTGGAATTGGTAGACACGCTATCTTGAGGGGGTAGTGGCCTATGGCTGTGCGGGTTCAAGTCCCGCCTTCCGCACCAATAGTGAGAACGAAAAGCCCCGGTGACGGGGTTTTTTTTTGATTTTCTTACCATCCCCGGAAAGCCTGCGCACTGCTCCAGGAGGCAGGTTGCTCAGTCTCATAATGAGCCCCTTGATGCGCTCACCAACAATGCGCAGACTGCGCGTTGAATAGAACTTAACGTCTTAACGAGGCAAACCGTGGCTTCTCCTAGTGAAGACGATCATTTTCGCCCGGGTATAGAGGCGCTGCAGGCATCGCGCGCAGATGAGGCGCAGGCGCACTTTCGGGCAGCTATTGATGCCGGCCTTGCGACCACCAAGAGCTGGCTGGGGCTCACGCTGGCCTCACTGGTGCGAGGCGACAACCGGGCCGCCGAAACGGCGGTTGACGAAGTCCTGACGCGGGAGCCCCATAATCTGCGGGGGCTTATCATCAAGGGCGATCTGTTGTTGGGCCGAGATGAGCAACGCGAAGCGGTGTCGCACTACAATCTCGTCATGAGACTGGCGGCAACGCTGGCCGATATTCCCCAGCAACTTCAGCAGGATCTGGTTCGGATTCAGGGTCGATTGGAGCAGATTTCGGAGGCGTTTCAGGCGCAATTGTTGGATGGACTGCATGCGGGTGGATACCGCCGTGATGCATCGAGCGCGCGTTTTAACCTTGGGCTGGACATGCTCATGGGCAAGGCGGAGCGCGAGGACGATGTTCGACCGTTTCCGCAAAAGCCCCATGCGTTTTATTTGCCCGACATGCCCTATCAGCCCTTCTATCCCAACGAGAAATTACCGTGGGTAAAACAGGTCGAAGCAGCCACCGATGCCATAGAGGCTGAGTTAACGGCTTTTCTCGCGAGCCGAGCGCAGGCCTTTGCGCCTTATATCCACGGCGGGCTGGAACTGCCGGGACAAACACCTGACTCGCTCAAAGATCATGATAACTGGACGGCGGCCTTCCTTATGCGTGACGGCGTCGAAGATCCGGATTGGTCTGCTAGCTGCCCCACGGTCAGCGCCCTAATGGACACTCTGCCGTTGACGGCCATCAAAGGGTTTTCGCCGTCGGTGTTGTTCTCCAAGCTCAAACCGGGCGCTCGGATCGAACCGCATACCGGGCTGTTGAACTGCCGCTTGATCTGCCACCTGCCGCTGGTGGTGCCCGCCGACTGCGGCCTCAGGGTGGGGGATGAGCGCCGCGATGTGGTGCGGGGTGAAGCCTGGGCCTTTGACGACAGCATTAATCATGAAGCGTGGAACAATAGTGCGGACGACCGCATCGTGCTGATCTTTGACGTCTGGCATCCGGACCTGACAGAGCAGGAGCGGCGGGACATCACCTCGCTGCTGGAAGCGGTATCTGCCTAGCTGGATGTGATCACTCAATCCTCACAGCGATCTGTACGAGGCCAAAAGTGGCAATTTTTCAACCAATGAGGCCGGTTTTATGCGGGTTGACGGCATGGTCCGCGGTTCCTATACTCCCGCGCCTCAGTTTGTAGTGCATGCACTACCGTGACGCCTGCGGTGAATAAGCAACTTGGCTTAGCCGCGTGAAAGGGGGCGTTCAGTGAGAGTATTGATGCGGGGTGGAGCAGCCTGGTAGCTCGTCGGGCTCATAACCCGAAGGTCGTCGGTTCAAATCCGGCCCCCGCTACCAATTCGATGGCAGCTTGTTGCTCGCTCGTCATCGCCTCGGAAGCCCCTTTTGGGGCTTTTTTGTGGCCGAAGGAAAAGTGGCCGGGAGGACACAGGCATGTCTGGCAAGGAAGCGCAGTTGACGCAGCTTTTGCAGCCGACGGTGGAGGCGATGGGGTATGCGCTGTGGGGAATTGAGCTGATTTCCCCGGGCAAACGTCCCACGCTGCGGCTTTATATAGAGGCTGACGAGGGCATCAGCGTGGATGACTGTGCCGCGGTCAGTCATCAGGTGAGTGGGGTACTGGACGTTGAGGACCCCATCAGCAGTGAGTACACCCTAGAGGTGTCTTCACCCGGGGTGGACCGGTTGCTGTTCAGTCCCGAGCATTATTTCCCCTATGCAGGGGAAATGATCGATGTCCGGCTGAGATTGCCGGTCGAGGGAAGACGTCGCTACAAAGGGACGCTGCTTGCAGTCAATAGCGAGACATTGGTCGTGGTGGTAGACGACCGAGAATTTGAACTGCCCCTGCGGTCTGTCGATCGCGCGAGGGTATTTCCCCGACTCGAAATCGGTCAGGGCAAGAAGTGAGATGGTATTACCCCGTAGGAAAGCCCCGTAATGGGGGGCTATCCATCAAAGCGAGAGTGAAACGATGAACAGAGAAATTTTGATGGTTGCTGAGGCGGTATCAGCAGAGAAGGGTGTCTCGGAGGACATCATTTTCGAAGCGATTGAGCTGGCCCTAGCCACCGCCACCAAAAAACGCTACGACGAAGAGGCCGATATTCAGGTCACCATTGACCGTGAGTCCGGCGACTACGTGACCAAGCGTCAGTGGTTGGTCATGCCCGATACCGAACTGGCGCTGCTAGGCACACAGTTTACGACCGAAGAGGCCGCTGAGGTGAATACCGCACTGCAGCCCGGCGACTATCACGAAGAAGTGGTCGAGAATGTTGACTTTGGCCGGATCGCGGCACAGACCGCCAAGCAGGTCATCGTTCAGCGCGTCAGAGACGCTGAGCGCGCCCAGATCGCGGATGAGTATCGAAGTCGTGAGGGTGAGCTGCTGGCC
>JAHEJH010000046.1 GCA_024638905.1 Luminiphilus sp. | reverse complement strand
CCTGACGGTGACGGCTCCGCCCAGCTGGAAGACCTGCCTCGTGCGCTCACCAATGAGACGCTGCTTCGCCTGATCAAAATGATAATAGTCCCCGGGTAAAGCACTGATGTGGATCAAACCCTCAATGTACAGGTCGCTCAGTTCTACAAAAACGCCGAAGTTCGTCACGGCGGCAATGACTCCCTCAAACTCCTCACCAATGCGATCCTTGAGAAACTCACACTTGAGCCAGGCATCCACTTCGCGCGTCGCGTCATCGGCGCGGCGCTCGGTCATGGAGCATTGCTCGCCCAGTGCGGCCATCGCGCCCACGTCATAGGGGTAAATTCTTTCTCGTTTGAGCGCACTCGCCCCTTTGACCCGTTTGATATGAGCGCCTTTACCGCGGCCTCGAATCGCTGCGCGAATCGCGCGGTGAACCAGCAAGTCGGGGTAACGGCGGATGGGAGACGTGAAGTGAGCGTAGGCCTCGTAATGCAGTCCAAAGTGACCCGCATTTTCAGGTTGGTAGACGGCCTGTGATAACGAGCGAAGCAACATGGTCTGAATGATGTGTCTGTCGTCGCGGCTCTCCACATTGGCCAGCAATGACTGATAGTGCTCAGGCGTGGGCTTGAGGCCACCCGGAAGATCCAGTGACAGCTCACCTAAGAAAGCCCGGAGGTTCTCAAGCTTCTCAGCACTCGGGCCTTCGTGAACGCGAAACAGCGCCGGCTGCTCGAGCGCTTCGAGGAACTGCGCGGTGGCCACATTGGCAATCAGCATGCACTCTTCAATCAATTTGTGGGCGTCGTTGCGACTCACCGGTTTTATCGCTGCGATCTTGCGCTGCTCATCAAACAGAATGCGGGTTTCCTGAGTATCGAAATCTAGCGCACCACGCTGCTCCCGCGCGCTGCGCAACACTTGATAAAGCCTATAAAGTCGTTCGATCTCCTTACCGCGCTCGGCCGGCACATTTGGACTCCAGCCATCTTCAATGACAGCACCCACGTCGGTATAGGTAAGCCGCGCATGGGAATGAATCACTGCCTCGTAAAAAGTGTAGTCCTGCAACTGACCGCCGCGATCGATGTGCATGTCGCAGACCATCGCCAGCCGATCTACCTGCGGCTTTAAAGAACACAAGCCGTTCGAGAGGATTTCGGGGAACATGGGTACGACCCGTTCTGGGAAATACACCGAATTACCTCTGATGCTCGCTTCCTCGTCGAGCGCGGAACCGACCGGGACGTAGTGAGACACATCGGCGATCGCCACGCGCAGCTGGAATCCGTCGGGGGTTTCCTCGCACCACACGGCGTCGTCAAAATCTTTGGCGTCCTCGCCATCGATGGTCACAAACGGCACATCGCGCAGATCTACCCTGTTGGTTTTATCTGCCTCGGCGGGCTCTTCGCCGAGCGCGCCCGCCTCGCGGAGCACCTCATCTGGCCATTCCCAGGGTATGCCGTGGGCGCGAATGGCGACGTCGATCTCAAGCCCCGGGTCCAGATGATCACCGAGGACTTCCTCAACCTCACCCTTGGCACCCAAAGTGGCCGAGGGGTAATCGGTGAGGACGACCGATACCAGCTGTCCATGACGGGCCCCGCCCTTGGCTTTGGGTGGTATCAGGATGTGATTGCGAATGCGCGTGTTGTGGGGGAGCAGAAAGCCGATGCCACTCTCTTCCATGTAACGGCCGACCACTTTGGTATGCGCCCGGGTGAGCACCTCAACAATGTGACCCTCTGCCCGACCACGACGATCCAGGCCGGCGACTGAGACCAATACCTCGTCACCATCGAATACTTGATACATCTCTCGGGCCGAGAGAAATAAATCGTCCCCTATTCCTTCTAGCGGCCGGGCAAAACCGTAACCATCGCGATGCCCCATCACCCTACAGCGCAACAAATCCATTCGCTCAGGCACACCATAAGCACCCCGTCTGCCGGAGATGATCTGACCATCGCGTTGCATCGCGCGCAGGCGTTTACCCAATGCGTCGAGATCGCGCTCGCCGCTTAAGCTCAGTTGTTCTGCGATGCCAGCAAAGGCCATCGGCGCATCCGCCGCCCCAAGCAAGCCCAAAATCACTTCCCGACTGGGGATGGGGTGCTCGTAACGGCCCTGCTCCCGTTCCGCGTGGGGGTCAACGGGTGGGCTAGAGGTACTGTTTTTGCGGCGTGGCGCCAAGATGAAGTCCGATGGCTGGAGTCAGCCGGCTGGGAAAGAGGTCACATTATACGCGGGAAACACCCCCCAGATCGCGGGACCATGCGGCCACTGGGTAATCGACCCAAAATTGACAGCCGAGGGTCGAGACAGTAGTCTGCGCGCCCTCTGATTGATCAGAGATTTCCCGCTGCCCAGGTGGTGAAATTGGTAGACACGCTAGCTTCAGGTGCTAGTGCTCGCAAGGGCGTGGAGGTTCAAGTCCTCTCCTGGGCACCATTAAAAAACCGGTGCATGCCAGTTTTCTTTACACAGACAATGCCGGGGCTCAGACGGACTAATTGGCTGCGCGCCAGAGGCACCCGCGTGATACCGCTCGCCGCCTTGCGGCTAAACCATAAAACCAGCCTTGCTGATCGGTAACTCGCGGATCCGCTCGCCACAGGCAGCGAAAACCGCGTTACCGACAGCCGGTGCCAAAGGCGGCAGCGCCGGCTCTCCCGCGCCAGTCGGTGAGTATCCCGACGCCAGCATCTGCACATGGACCTTCGGCGCCTTTGGCATTCTCAAGAGCGGGTAAGTGTCGAAGTTAGTTTCCTGAATGCGCCCCTCTCGAATTGTGATGCGTTGGTCGGCCATAGCGCTCAAACCATCTACCACTGAGCCCTCGATCTGATTTTCAACGCCGCTGAGATTAATCACCTGACCCACATCTGCGGCGACCCAGACATCGTGCACTGCCAGTCTCTTATCTGCGTCCACACTCACCTCAGCCACTTCGGCCACATGGCCCGCATGGCTGAAGAAAAACGCCAGTCCGAGGCCCCGTCCCTCGGGCAAGGAACGACCCCATTGCGCAGCAGCACAGGCGGCATTAATAACGCCCTTAGCCCGGGCAGTATTCAGCGCATTGCGGTCGCCGTCTTTAAACCATTCGTCCTTTCCCAAAAGATCGAGTAAGAAGTCGCGGTAATCCCGGCCGGCAGCTACAGCCAGCTCGCAGAGAAACGACTGCTCGGCAAACGCATAAATATTGGAGAACGGCGCGCGCCACGCCCCCGTCGGTGTCTGCGACGCAATCAGCGTCGTCGCAATGTTGTAGTGCGGCACCCGCTTTTCAGGGAAGTCCCGCTCACGATAGGTCCCGCCATAGTTGGCTTCTTCTTCGTCGGAAGACCCCGCGATAACATGAAGCTTCCAAGCCGCGAGACGACCCTCGTCAGACACACCTCCCTCCATATCCAGGTAGAGCGCCGAGCGAAAGTAATCGAAGGCCATATCATCTTCACGCGACCACTGTACCTTCACCGGTAAACCCACACGCTGAGAGATGAGTGCGGCCTCATAGACATACTCATTAGACAGCCGGCGCCCAAAACCGCCACCACCGCGAACCGAGTGGATTGTCACGGCCTCGGCCGGGAGTGAGAGCAGGCCTGGTAAAAGCTGATCGACCGCTGAGGGGGTTTGACTGGACGTCCAGACCTCTGCCGACTGCGCCGTCACTTGCGCCACACAGCTTTGTGGCTCCAGTTGAGCGTGCGACACAAAGTCCGCGCTGTAAAACGCCCTAGAGTGAGCCTTAGCATCCAGCAGTGCCTGATTGGCATCGCCGGCTGAGCTGATCGTTGTGGCCTGCTCACGTCGGCCCGCTGCCGCCTTCGCGGCTGCAGCTATCTGTTCGCTGTCATCTCTTGATGCAGGTTCAGTATCCCACTGCACCTTGAGCAGTTTTCGCGCTCGCATCGCAGCCCAGGTGTCACGCGCCACAATCGCCACACCCGGTGACACCTGAGTGGAATTGCGGATATCAAATTGGTAGGGGCCCTGCTCACCCTCAAGGATAAAGGCGTCGATCACGCCTCGCTGGGCCTTGATCTCGTCAAGGTTGGCCGAGACGGGTCGCCCCCCAATGTGCTGGCACTTTACATAACTGGCGTACACCATATCGGGAACTTGCACATCGATGCCAAAAAGCGGCTCACCCTGTGCGATCGCAGCAGCTGATGCGTTGGTAATACGCTTACCCAGTAACCGATATTGCTCAGCGCTCTTAAGCGCCAGGCTATTGGCGTCAGGAAGAGGCACCTCTGAAGCGCCATGCGCCAGCTCGGCGTAGGAGAGACTCCGACCCGACGCCTCGTGTATGACGCGAGAGTCTAGTGTGCTCAACTCAGCCGTCGGCACCCCCATTTCCGCGGAGGCCGCCTGCAGCAACATAGCTCGAGCTGTGGCACCTACCCGACGAAGCTCGTCCCAGCGCATCGGTACCGACAGTGAACCCCCTGCAAATTGGGCGCCATAATGCGCAGCGTCAACCGGGGTATTCACCACTTGCACGTCGCGCCAAGCGGCATCCAACTCTTCGGCAATGATCATCGGGAGCGAGGTATTCACGCCCTGACCCACCTCCGGGTTGGGTGCTCCGATGGTAATCACGCCGTCTTGGGTCACGGTAATGTAGGCGCTTAACGTCGAGGTATCAGAATGATCTTCGCCCACCACCTGCATCACTTTGCCACCGGCGGTCAGGGCCAGACCAAGCCCGGAAAACTGAAGAAATTGTCGTCTGTTGAGGCGGGCTTTCATCTCTCTGGACCTCATGAGCTCACCTCCATTGAATCGACTGGGCTGGCCGCCAAATCAGGTTCGCCAGGATCAAATAACGCGACGCCGCTTTGGATTGCGGAGGACGCGCTCTGAATAGCTTTTCTAATCCGCAAATAGGTTCCGCAGCGGCAAATGTTACCCGCCATCGCTCGATCAATATCTTCTTCAGAGGGAGCCGGATTACGCGCCAGCAGCGCTGCCGCCGACATGATCTGACCCGCCTGACAATAGCCACACTGCGCCACATCGTGCTCGACCCACGCCTGCTGCACAGGGTGTAAGGC
>JAHEJH010000042.1 GCA_024638905.1 Luminiphilus sp. | reverse complement strand
ATTAGTGTATGCAATTAATATTAAAGTGTACACACTTTGAGGGCCCGATTCCGCTGCGCGGACAAAGGGTCTCAAGGGGCCGCCCGCGGATAGAAGCCGCCCCTGAGGCTGGCAGCTCTTTATCAAAGCCCTCCGCGGTGTCATATTGTCCGTACAGGCGCATGAGCTGAGGAACAACCATGAAACTGACGGTGAATGGTAATGAGGTCGAGGTGACCAGCGAGGCTGATACACCTCTGTTGTGGGTGCTGCGGGATGAGCTGAATCTTGTGGGCACCAAGTTTGGATGTGGTATCGCGCAATGTGGCGCCTGTACGGTCCACCTGGACGGAGTGGCGATTCGGTCCTGTGTGACGCCCGTGGCGGCGGTCGCGAACAAGGATATTCAGACCATTGAGGGGCAGGCGACTGAGATCGGTCTGTCACCGGTGCAGCAGGCCTGGCTGGAAACCGACGTTGCGCAATGTGGTTACTGCCAGTCGGGTCAAATTATGGCGGCGACAGCGCTGCTCGCCCAGAACGCTAATCCCAGCGACCCGGAGATCGACGCGGCAATGGCAGGCAACATCTGTCGCTGCGGTACCTACCCACGTATCCGCAAAGCGGTGCATCTGGCGGCTGCGTTAATGGCAGAGGAGCAGCGCGCATGAGCGACACACTGACGCCGCGCTCACTGAGCCGCAGACGATTTGTGCAGAGTAGCGGTGCGCTGCTCTTCGCCGCGCAGTGCCCGGTTGGGCTTTCTCGAAAAGCCTATGCGGGTGGCGCCGGCGCCATGATGAATAGCTTTGTGCGCATCGACCCCAGCAACGTCATTACGATGCTGGCGAACAATTCAGAGTTTGGTAACGGCGCCTATACCGTCATGAGCATGATGTTGGCGGAGGAGCTCGACGTCGATTACCGCAGTATCGCGTTAGAGGCTGCGCCAACGACGCCAGAGTACTACTCGCCATTATTCCGCGAATACCTGACAGCCGGATCCGTGACCACGGGTAGCACCTTTATGCCGATGCGCACGGCGGGCGCCAAGGCGCGAGCCATGTTGCTGGAGGCGGCGTCACAGGATTGGCAGGTGCCTACAGCCGAGCTCACCACCGAAGGCGGGAAGGTGACCCATGCCGCCAGCGGCCGCAGCAGCACCTACGGCGAGTTACTGGAAGCGATTCATCGACTGGATATCCAGCCCCCCGAGACGGTGGCACTCAAGGACCCCAGTGAATTCAAGATTCTGGGTAAGCCTGCCCGGCGCTACGAAGGTGCTGGCAAGGTCGATGGCAGCGCCGAGTTCGGAATTGATATCAAACTACCCGAAATGCTCTATGGCTCGATTGCGCGGCCTCCGGTTCACAGTGGGTCCGTGATCGACTTTGATGCCACGGAAGCTCTGGCCATGCCAGGTGTGGTCAAGGTGAAAGCGATCAGGGCCGGCGTGGTGGTGTTGGCGGATAGCTACTGGCGGGCTCAAAAAGCACGCGCCAAACTCAAAATCGAGTGGGACCGCGGTGTGAATGACGGGGTCTCCAGCGAGCAGTTCTACGCCGATTATCGCGCCTTGGCTGATACCCCCGGCTTGTTGGCAGAGGATATCGGCGATGCCATCGGTGTGCTCGACGCGGCGGAGACTGCCGAGAGCGTGATCGAGGCCACCTACGAGATGCCGCTTCTGGCTCACGCTACTTTGGAGCCCATGAACTGCATTGCCCGGGTTGAGGGTGATACCTGCACAATCTGGAGCGGCACGCAGTACCAGTCAAATGATCAGGAGGTCATTTCTCGCTTCCTTGGGATCCCGCAGCAGAACGTCACCATCCACCGACCGCTTATGGGCGGCAGCTTCGGGCGTCGCTCGAGTAAAACCGCGGACTACACCGTTGAGGCGGTAGAAGCGGCCATGGGTGAGTCGGTACCGGTGCAAATTATTTGGTCGCGGGAAGAAGACATCCGCAGCGGCCATTATCGGCCACTATTTGTGCACAAGCTCCGCGGCAGCGTGGACGAGTCCGGTATGCCGGAGGCCTGGCATCAGGTCGCAGTGGGTCAGTCGCTCATGCAGGGCACCAAGCACGACCCTGCCTATATGGTGCGAGGCATGGATATCTATTCGCTGGATGGCTGTTTGCAGGAGCCTTTCGGCGTATTCCCATATGGGACGTCTTATCAAATCCCGAATCATCGGGTTGAGAGCCACAACGCGCCCAAGAAAGGCATTGTTCCTCAGGAGTGGCGATCGGTTGGCCACACCCACACGGGCATTGCCTACGAGTGTTTTCTGGATGAGTTGGCGCACAAAGGCGGTATCGATCCCATGGAACTCCGGTTGCGTCTGACCAAGGACCACGCGCGCATGAACCGCGTGTTGAGCGTGCTGAAGGAAAAATGCGATTGGGACAAGCCGCTGGCACCCGGGCGGGGGCGCGGCGTGGCATCGCGGATTTACAACATCTCGCCGGTTGCTCAGGCAGTCGAAGTGACGGTTGCAGAGAATGGTGATTTCACCGTCGATCGCGTTGTGTGCGTGGTGGACTGTGGGTTCGCGGTGAATCCCCTCGGTATCGAGGGGCAGGTAGAAGGCGGCTTGGCCTACGGACTGGGAGGGGTGGCCTTCGGCAACATCGACATCGTGAACGGTGAAGTGCAGCAGAGTAACTTCCATGACTACCCCGTCATGCGGTTAACGCAGATGCCCAAGGTTGAGGTGCATATCTTGCCCAGCGATGAGCCGCCTACCGGGATCGGCGAGCAGGCAACGACACCGATTGCGCCGGCCGTCGCCAATGCGCTATTCAATGCGACAGGGCGGCGCATGCGTCGATTCCCGCTGTCGAGTCAGGGTTTTAATCTGGTCTGAGGTCAGGATGGCACTGGAGCATATGGTGTGGCTCACCCCGAAAACAGGGGTGGGTGAAGACAAAATGGAAGAGATCCTCGCGTCGATTCGCGCTTTGACGCATATCCCGGGTGTCCTGTCGATTTCGGCAGGGCAAAACATCACGGACCGCGCCAATGGCGCGACCCATGGGGTCCTTGTGACCCTGGAGCGGGCTGCTGATTTACCGGCGTATATCAATCATCCTGACCACCAGGCTGTCGGGGTGGTATTGCGCGAGCATTGTGAGGTGCTCGCACTGGATTACGAACGCTAGCGCGCGCTGACTGAACCCGTCGCTTTGGGTGCAAACACGAGCAGGGCATTGCCCGCTTCGTGGTTATAGAGGCCGTATCCCGAGTTGATCACCATGTGGCCTGCACCGAGCGCTGGTCCTGAGCCGCTCATGCCTCCGCCTTGCGCAACGACACCGTTAGTGCCGGTCACCGGCGTGGTGGTGTTGTAAGACCAGATGATCTCGCCGCTGTCGCGGTCGTAGATGCGGATAATGCCGTCGAGGTGACCTGCGATGACCGCTCCATCGGTGGCCGTAATGGGGGCTGACACGCCGGGGTCGCAGAAGGGGCGGCCGTCGCCACACACGTTCTCCTGCACATGACGCCACAGCACCTCGCCCGTCACAGCATTTACCGCCGAGACACCCGGGCGGGCGAGTTCGGGATCCAGCCATTCGCCATTGCGGGTATCGTTCATGTCATTGATCGGGACATAGACGGTCGTGCCATCAGCGGCCATGCCGAAGTGCACGCCGCCCTGAATGCTGCCGCGCCCCAGTTTGACCTCCCACAATTTGTTCTGGCCTGTCTCCCAGTCGAGCGCAAACACGCGACCATCTTTTTGACCGGCAACGACCACGGTTTTGCCCTCGCCAAGGTCAACCAGCAGGGGGCTGGAGGCCTGGTCATAGTCGGGGCCATCCTCCTCCGGGCAGTTGGGGTTGTCGGCCATCATGCAGGCGACGTTCCAGGCGTCACCCGGGAAGGTTTGTCGTGACCACAGGCGCTCTCCAGTGTCGAGCGCGACAGCGATTACGGCGTCACTGTTGGTATCAGCGGGGGAGGAGTAGTTCTCACCGGTGCCGAAAATCAGCAGGTTTTTGTCCACGTCGACAGTGGGGCTGGTCCACACCGGCGCGCCGGATGGGCCGAGCATATCTGTCCCGGCGCTGGTGATACCCACCGAGGCAGGCGGGCTGGGTATGGCGTAGCTGTCCCAGATCACGCTACCGTCGTCGGCATCGACCGCCATCACGTGGCCGCGGAAGGTGCAGCAGGCATATTCTGGGTTGGCTGCTGTGACCACCTCGAGCGATGATACGGGCACATACAGTCTGCCCGCCGCATAGGCAGGGGTGCCGGTCAGGGTCGCACTGTGATGCTCATCTGGACTGCTCTGCCAGACCAGCTCGCCAGTCGTGGCGTCGACGGCATAGAGGTTAGCGATGATGTCGCCAAAGTAAGCGGTGGCGGCGCCATCTGGCCCGCGCTTGCCAAGCGTGATGCCCGTGCGGACTTCGGCGCGGGCAGCGTAGGTCCAGCGGACACAGCCGGTTTCCAGATCAAAAGCATAGACGGTGCCGTCCTGACTGCCTACGAAGACAGCGCCCATGGCAATCGCCGGCTGGGATCTGGCGCGGGTGGAGGCGGGGAAGCCAAAGCTCCACTTCAGCTCAAGATCGCCCATTTGAGACCGATCGAAGCCGGCGGTCTCGGACGATACGTAGCGGCGGGTATCATGGCCCCAACCAGTCAGCTGGCCCTCGCCAAGCGAGGTGAACTCACTTGCCGGGCCTTCGCACCAGGCAACCTCGGGGCCGGCGTCGGGATCACCGAGCCTCATCTGCGTGATGTACTCGACGATGTGCTGTTTGTCTCCGTCGGACAGATGCGCAGCTTGAGATTGCATGATTCCCTCGGTGATCGATCGATACAGCACCTGCGGAGACATGAGTTCGAGCCAAGTGGTGTGGGGCGCCTTGTAGACCTGTGCTTCGTGACAGCCGGCACAGTGCTCGATGTACAGGGGTTTGCCGGGTAATGCGTCACGATCGCCGAGATCGCCGACCCAGGCGTACTGCTCATCCATCGAGCCCAACGTGGCAGGCTTGGCTTCTGCCGTGACATCCGCAGCTGCAGTGGCATCCGCAGCTGCAGATGTGGCGTGTTCTTTAGCC
>JAHEJH010000173.1:904-5089 GCA_024638905.1 Luminiphilus sp. | reverse complement strand
GAATCGCCTTGATGGGGTGTTGAGCGCCTCAGGTGCAAAAAATGCCGCCTTGCCGATACTCGCAGCAACCCTGCTGACCTCTGGTGCCTGTTCTTTGCGGGCGGTGCCCGTGTTGCGAGACATCACAACCATGCTGACCTTGCTCACTAGCCTTGGCGCAAAGACGGAGCGTCGCAAGGATGGAGAGGTGTTGATAGAAAGTGACTCTGTGCAACAGTTCACCGCGCCCTATGACCTGGTGAAAACCATGCGCGCTTCCATCCTCGTTTTGGGCCCTCTTCTGGCAAGACACGGACAAGCGCGCGTGTCATTTCCCGGGGGCTGTGCGATCGGCAGCCGCCCTGTGGATCTGCATATCCGTGCGCTGGAAGCCATGGGTGCCGTCATCACTGTCGAGGGCGGATACATCGTTGCCAGCGCACCAGAAGGTTTAAAAGGTGTCGACTTCACGTTTGATACGGTCACGGTAGGGGGCACTGAAAACGCCGTGATGGCGGCGTCACTGGCGACAGGCACCAGTGTGCTTCGCAATGTGGCGAGGGAGCCCGAAATTGTCGACTTGGTGAGATTTCTTAGAGCCATGGGTGCACACATCGAAGGAGAGGGCACTCACACGTTGACGGTGCAGGGTGTGGCAACACTGAATGGTGCGTCTTACGAGGTCATGCCGGATCGCATTGAAGTGGGCACCTATCTGGTGGCGGCGGCGGCAACTCGCGGCAGCCTGCGGGTAGAGGGTATCTGTCCCGAGGTGCTGGGCGTTGTAAGGGACAAGCTCGAGCAGACAGGGGCGAATCTCGATGAGGGTGAGGACTGGATCAGCCTGGATATGCGAGGCGAGAGACCGAAAGCGGTGGATATTGCGACCGAGCCGTTTCCGGGTTTCCCCACAGATATGCAGGCCCAATTCACTGCATTGAATACGGTGGCGCAAGGGACGTCTCGTGTCACGGAGACCGTATTTGAAAACCGCCTGATGCAAGCACATGAAATGAAGCGTATGGGCGCTGACATCGTCATTGAGGGAGACAGTGCCTGTATTACCGGGCGGCCCAGCTTGCAGGGTGCACCCGTGATGGCGTCAGATTTGCGCGCTTCAGCCAGTCTGGTGATTGCAGGCTTGGTGGCCTCGGGTGAGACCCGGATTGATCGCATTTACCATATCGACCGGGGTTACGAAAATATCGAAGGTAAATTGCAATGTCTGGGTGCCGATATTCGTCGTATTTCCACTTGAGGCTATAAATAACACTGTGATGAAACTCGAACACACATTAACGATTGCGCTGACCAAGGGCCGGATATTGAAGGAGACCCTGCCATTGCTGGCAGAGGTCGGCATTACGCCGCAAGAAGATCTCGATAGCAGTCGCAAACTGATCGTCGCGACAACTGTGCCCAATGTCAGTCTGGTGATCTTGCGCGGATCGGACGTGCCGACCTATGTCCGACACGGTGCTGCTGACCTTGGGATCGCGGGGAAAGACATGTTGCTGGAGTTTGGGGGCGAGGGCATCTACGAGCCGCTGGATTTGGGTATAGCGCGATGCCGTCTCATGACAGCCGGACCCGCTTCTGACCCGACCGAGGACGGCGGACGTCGCCGCGTGAGGGTGGCGACTAAATTTATGAACGTCGCTAGGGCGCATTACGCACGCAAGGGTCTGCATGCAGATCTCATCAAGCTCTACGGCTCCATGGAGCTGGCGCCTCTGATGGGTTTGGCCGATGAGATTGTCGACATTGTCGATACCGGCAAGACGCTAGCAGAGAACGGTATGGCCCCGCGCGAATTGATCGCGGAGATCTCCTCGCGACTCATCGTGAACAAGGCATCGATGCGCACCCGACACGCTTCTGTCCAGACTTTGGTTGAAGCGCTGTCCGCTGCGGTGAAATCGGCAGGTCTATGATGGCAGCGCATCCGATTAGCCGATTGGACATGGCCCAGCCTGACTTTGAGGCTGCATTTGCTCGCTTGCTGATCAGCCCGGCAGAGGCCGATGCGGATCTTGTGCAGACCGTGACGCAGATTGTGGCGGCGGTCGCGCGAGAGGGCGACGCAGCGTTGGTCAGATACACCAACGAACTGGATCGGCGAACAGTGGGGGATGCTCAGGCGCTCCGTGTCAGCCCTGAATCCCTAGAGCAAGCTTTGTCCGACTTGGGCGCCGACGTGTTATCGGCGCTCACACGAGCAGCGGCGCGCATACGGGAGTTCCATGAACGTCAGCGTGTCGAGAGTTGGCAATACGAAGACGAGCAGGGCAACCTGCTGGGGCAGCGCGTCACGGCGTTGGATTGCGTGGGTGTTTATGTGCCCGGCGGCCGAGCAAGCTATCCCTCCTCGGTACTGATGAATGCGATTCCCGCGAAAGTCGCCGGGGTGGAGCGCGTTGTGATGGTGGCACCTGCACCGGGTGGCGAAATGAACCCCGCTGTGCTGGCAGCCGCTGCGCTGGCGGGTGTCGATGAGGTATTTACCGTGGGCGGCGCGCAGGCTGTCGCGGCGTTGGCCTACGGCACCGCGACATTGCCCAGAGTTGACAAAATTGTCGGTCCCGGCAACCGCTTCGTCGCTGAGGCAAAGCGGCAGGTTTTCGGGCGCGTGGGCATCGATATGGTCGCCGGCCCCTCCGAAATTCTGATCCTTGCTGATGGGTCGGTCGATCCCGAGTGGGTCACCATGGACTTGTTCGCACAGGCGGAGCATGACGAATACGCTCAGGCGGTTTTGATCTCGCCTGATGGCGACTATTTGGATGCGGTGATGGCGTGTATCGCGCGAGTGCTACCCACGTTGTCACGGCGCGATATCGTGACAGCAGCCCTAAAGAACCGGGGCGCGCTGATCAAGGTACCGGATCTCGAGTCGGCAGTGGCCCTGAGCAATCGTATGGCTCCTGAGCATCTCGAGCTGGCATTGGCAGACCCGGACAGCGTGGTCGGCGATATCCGCGCAGCGGGCGCTATCTTTATGGGGGCGATGTCTTCAGAGGCGCTTGGCGATTACTGTGCTGGCCCAAACCACGTGTTGCCGACCGCAGGTTCCGCACGATTTGCCTCGCCACTCGGTGTCTATGACTTTCAGCGCCGCAGCAGTCTGATCAGGGTTTCTGAGCAGGGCGCACAAACTCTGGGTGAAGTCGCGGCGGTGTTAGCTGATGCTGAGGCGCTGGAAGCGCACGGGTTGAGTGCCCAGAAGCGCATGCGCGGCGACGACTGAGTCAACTGTTGCTGCGGGTGCCGACCACGGCCTCCAGTTCGACCGGCTCGCCCTCGCGATCTAGGTTGACCCGCAGGAGATGGCCCGGTCGCAATTGAGCGATTTGTAACATCGCCGCTCGGCCATCCACGACAGGCTCTCCATCCATGGCGACAATGATGTCATTGAGTTGGATGCCCGCACGCTGCGCAGGTCCACCGGGAGCAAGATCGGTCACGATCAGCTGCTGAACTGGCCCCCCAGCCTGCTGCTCGCTCAGTAGCACCTCCACGCTGACCCCGAGCCAGCCGCGAATGACGTGTCCGTACTTGACGATGTCATCCAGCGCCGCTGCAGCCACCTTACTTGGGGTAGCGAGGTTGATCCCGATTCCAGGGGTCTCTCCGTTGCGCTCGCTGCCTGCGGTATAAATCAGCGTATTGATGCCGACCAAACGACCTTGATGATCAATCAGGGCACCGCCTGAGCTCCCAAGGTGGATGGTGGCATCGGTCTGGATATAACCCTCGTAGGTCGACAGCTGTAAACCGAAACGGCCCACTCCTGAGACGATGCCCTGGGATACAGAGTGACCAAAGCCGTAAGGGTTGCCGATGGCCAACACCACGTCACCCACGGCGATGTCCTCGGCATCCGCCAGCGCTATCGGCGTCAATTCCGCCAGGTCGATGTGTAAAATGGCGAGATCGGTTTCGGGGTCACTTCCCACCACTGAAGCACTGGCTGAACGGCCATCTGCAAGCAGCACCTGAATGGCGTCCGCGCCAGCAATCACGTGGTTGTTGGTCACAATATGTCCGGCAGCACTGAGAATCACGCCAGAGCCCAGCGAGCGCTCGATGCGCTGGCGACTGCCGCGATTGGAAAACAATCGACGCTGCAGCGGTGAGTTCAGGCGGGGATCAGTGCGCGCATCGACCAATTTGGCGGTGTAGATGTTGACCACCGACGGGGTGGTC
>JAHEJH010000173.1:0-894 GCA_024638905.1 Luminiphilus sp. | reverse complement strand
GCCAGCGCCACGGCATTACGGTACCCGCCGTTAACCGGCGCGTTCAGTGTCTCCTGTGGCTCTAGCACCCATTTATCGAGAATGAGTGCCGCGGCGAGGACGCCGACCAGTGCCGGCCATATAAAGGCAGTCAGTTCTTGTTTCACAACGATCTCCTCAGGGCATTGTAAATGATCGTGCGCTGGTTATTCTCCCCAAAGAGATCACGAGCTTGGACCGACCATGAGCTGCACTAGGCAACAACTGAACGCATTTTTTGACGATTTACTGGCGCCTCAGCGCTTCAAAGACTATTGCCCAAATGGGTTGCAGGTTGAAGGAAAAACCGAGGTGCGACATCTGGTGACCGGCGTGACAGCCAGTCAGGCGCTGATCGAGGCAGCGCGCGACCGAGGAGCTGACGCCATTCTCGTCCACCACGGTTATTTCTGGCGCTCAGAGTCACCCTGCATTACTGGCATGAAAGCGGCGCGACTGCGCGCGCTGATCACGGCTGACATCAATTTGTTTGCCTACCATCTGCCACTGGATTGCCATCCGCTGCACGGCAACAACGCAGCGCTCGGCCGGCTAATGGGCATTGCAGCCCCCGAGGTTCTCGACCCAGAAGATCCGGGAACGCCGGTATTCCGGGGTCAACTCGAGGAGTCGGGCACCGTTCAGGGACTCGCGGACCGACTGGGTGTCGCGTTGGACCGCACACCGCTGGTGATTGGAGAGGGCGACGTGAAATCAGTGGCATGGTGTACCGGGGCCGGGCAGGGCTATATCGACCTCGCCGCCGATGCGGGCGTTGATGTTTATGTCTCGGGGGAGGTGTCGGAGCAGACCGCGCATGTGGCTCGGGAGCGCAATATTGCTTTTATCGGTGCGGGCCACCACGCCACTGAGCGC
>JAHEJH010000171.1 GCA_024638905.1 Luminiphilus sp. | reverse complement strand
TTGAGTGCGTGAGGTTAAGTCAAAAGAGGCCTGACCGAAGATAGACATGGTCTCGTTGTCCATCGTGGCCATTTCCAACACGCCGGTGCCGGGCTCGAAGAAGGTACCAGTCGGATAACCCAGTAAAGCTTCCAGTCCACCGATGACCGCTTCCCCTGCGGCGGGGCTGCCGCCCACAAGGATGTTGGCGTAGTTTCGCCACTGGCTGCCGAAGTCAATATCGCTTTCAAAATAGATGCTTTCATCGTAATAAAAAGCGCCCACTAGCCAGTCCATGGCACCGTTGCTGCCGCTCAGTCGGAATTCTTGGGTGAAGGTGTCGATGTCAGTCAGGTAGCGCTGGTTACCGATCGCGTCTGCGGCGCTGTAGTCAATATCTTCATTTTCGTTATCGACTTTTGATTCTCTGTAGCCGGTGATTGATCGGAAGGTGATGTCCCCTAACTCAGTGGAAAAGTCGACAGTAACGCCGCCGTTTTCCGCTTTGGTCACGGGATCCTGATTCAAGTACGTCTCATATTCGTAAGGCTCAGTGCTATAGGCAATGCCCGGGACAATCGACAGTGCTGCCAAAGCACCGCCGGCCGGGCCGTTATATACGTTCGTTGTGCCGCAACACGCCTCTTCCAATTCATCGAAGTCGACTGCAACTCGCAGCTCAGTGGATTCGCTGATATCAAACATCAACTCTCCTCTGAGCGCCCATCGATCTCTATCATTGAGCTCGGTACCGAGTGCGACGTTGTCAAAGTAGCCGTCGCGCTGCAGGCTTGATCCACCGAAGCTGGCGGCGATCGAGTCACTCAGCGGGCCGGTAACGTAGCCACGAACGGAGCGTTGGTTGTAATTACCAACACCCCCTTCAATGTGACCCGTGGTCTCAAACTCGGGCTTGGCGGTGTTAACCAAAATCACACCGGCGGAAGCGTTTTTGCCGTAGAGCGTACTCTGCGGTCCGCGCAGTACCTCTATCTGCTCGATATTGGGAAGGTCAGAAATGCGAGAGAGGGAGCGAGATCGGTAAACGCCATCGATAAAAACGGCGACAGAGGGTTCGATGCCCGGGTTGTTGGCGCCGTTACCAAACCCGCGAATCACAAAATTGGTTTGCACGGAGTTCTGGAACTGGGGTACGCGCAGCGACGGCACGACCGACTGCAGGTCGAGGAGGTCGCGGATTTCTGAGCGCTCGACGATTTGGGCGTCTACAACGCTGACCGCCAAGGGTATATCCTGCAGACTAGTGGCTCGTTTATTGGCGGTGACCAAGACTTCTTCTAGTTGTGCCGTGACGGTTAGGGGCACTCCTGCGCTCAGTGTGGCTGCTAGCGCAACGCTTAACTTCATGCGGTTTCTCGGGAATTTCATAGTAGATCCTCTTTATATATCTCGCAGGGATGCTTTATAGATCTTCAGGGAATAATAGTACATGTAGGCGCGTTTGTTGAACTCTGCGGAATCAAATCGACTATTGAGGAACCAACTAGCTGATCGCAGGTGCTGCACGTGAGTCTATGAACAAGTTGAAAAAGAAAGTTGGGAGCGCTTTGCGCGTATGGGTCAAATTTTCTGGAGCGTGGCTCAGTAGCGCTCAAGCAATAGCGCGCTGCCGCTGCCGGCGGCGCCGCTGGCGGCGACGATACCGGTGCTCAGCTGTTGGCGGTGTAACTCATCGATCAATGTGCCGGTCATGATGGCGCCCGTGGCGCCCATAGGGTGGCCCAGTGCGATCACGCCGCCGTTGACGTTGAGACGTGAGTCGTCGATGCCGAGCACCTGGCGAGTTTTGACTACGGTTGCCGCGAAGGCCTCGTGTATCTCGAACAAATCGATGTCCTGAGCGCGGAGGTTTTGATCAGCCAGCAGCGCCTCGGTCACCGTCACGCAGCCGCTCACCACTTCCAGCGGCTCGCCCGATGCCGTGGTGCTTGTGACAAGGCGCGCTTTGGGCGTCATACCGAGTGACTTCCCCAGCGCCTCGTCTCCGAGCAAAACCAGCGCCCCGGCGTCACACATTGCGGGTGAGTTGCCCATGGTGTGAACGTGTTCGATCGCGCTCAGTTCGGGAAACTTTTGCAATTGCACCTGATCGGCGCCCGCCACACCGAGCTCCGCAAACGCGGCGGGTAACCTCGCCAGTCCTTCTGCCGTCGTGTCGGCGCGGATACACTCGTCCTCACTGATCATCCCTTCGGGTGTCTCGACGGGGATGATCGACTGAAACCGCTCCTCCTGCTGCGCTAGGGCGGCGCGCTGCTGGCTTTGCAGCGCAACGGCGTCGCAATCCTCCCGGCTGGCGCCGATGCGCGTGGCGATCAGATCGGCACCGCTACCCATTAACAATATCTGATGCTGGACCGCATAAGCGGGGTCATTGAATACGCGCGCGGCGTCCGAGAGCATAGGCACGCGGGACATCATTTCGATACCACCGGCGACGACTGCCTCGGAGTAACCGGCCGCAACCTTGAGCCCTGCCAGCGCGATGGCATCGACGCTGGATGAGCAAAAGCGATGCACCGTCAGCCCGGATACAGACTCCGGCCAGCCGGCAAAGAGCGCAGAGGTTTTGGCGATATTGCCGGCTTGCTCGCCATGTTGAGTGACGCAGCCCAGAATCACCTCCGACACGCGCGCAGGGTCTAGCTGATTGCGCTGCGCCAGTGCCTGATACAGCGGCTTCAGTAACTCAGGTGGCGTTAAAGGGTGCAGTCCGCCATTGGCTTTGGCCCGGGTCCGCGCGCTGCGTATGGCATCGTAGATAAAAACATCCTTCACGAACCAACGCCTACGACAAAGCTGGCGCAGGTCGTCGTACTGCCACCTACATTGAAGGTGATCATGTTTTCGGCATTGGCAATTTGATAATCCCCCGCCTGACCGGTGACCTGTCGCGCGCAATCGAGCACCATCCGGACGCCTGTCGCGCCAACCGGATGTCCCAGCCCAATCAGTCCCCCACTGGGGTTGATCGGAAAGTCGCCGTCTCGTGTGATGCGGCCTTCTTCCACCGCCTTCCAGCTTTCGCCTGGGGCGGTCAGGCCACAGTGATCAATCGCCATATATTCGGTGATCGTGAAGCAGTCGTGGGTCTCAAGACCATCGAGGTCGGTGATGTTTTTCATCCCCGCTCGCGTTCGCGCGTCGGCAAGCGCCTGCGCCGCATGCGGAAATATCAGGTCGTGATCTTTCGAGGCGGCCAGCTTCGTCTCCAGCAAAATGGGTGCGGAGCGATGCCCCCAGCCTTTGATGCGCGGAATATCGGCGAGCTGCAGGCCGCGATCCTGACTGTGTGCCCGGGCGAAGCGCTCACTGGCCAGAATCACGCAGGCCCCTCCGTCGGTGATCTGCCCACAGTCGAGTTTGCGCACCCGGCCTTCGATAGAGGGGTTGAGTGCGGGGTCGTTGCCAAAGCTGCCCTCGGCAAAGGCCCAGTCTCGTGTCTGTGCCCGTGGGTTCTTCTTAGCGTTGCCAAAATTAATCTCGGCAATGCGAGTCAGCGGTTGGTCGTCAATGCCGTAGCGGTGGTCATACTCTTGGGTAAGGCGATCAAACAGAAAAGGCCATGGAAACTCGCAGCTCGTCGCTTCATGTCCCTGCCAGGCGGCGGCCCCCAAATACTCGGCCCCGGTTCTGCCATCGACATTGCGCATCAGCTCCAGACCGACCACGCAGGCAACATCATAGTGGCCGGCTTCAATGTCGCGCATGGCCGCCAGCAGGGCCATTGACCCGGAGGCGCAGGCGGCTTCATGCCGAGCGGTCGGCAAATTGCCGAGCTCCGGATACACCTGGCCAAAGAACCCTCCGATCAGGCCTTGACGCGTAAACAGGTCGCCCACGAAGTTACCCACGTGGCCCACCTCAATCTGAGCCGGTTCGATTGCCGCGTGCTGAACCGCGTCTTGTAGAGCTGCGGCAAACAGGTCGTAGATCTCTAGATCTTCCCGGGCCCAGTTACGCGCAAAGTCAGTTTGGCTGCCGCCGAGGATATAAATAGGCGCATGCATGGTGATTCTCCCTGTACTGACGCTGATCCTAGGCGGCGCGCCTTGGGGTGGCAAGCGCTACCGGCCGGCCGGCCAGCCAGGTGCGCATTGCGGCCGGCCATTTTTCCTTGCTAGGCTGTTGCCCCGATAGCCGCACAAGCGAATGGGCGGAGACAACGATGAACCAAGCACTGCACCTTCCAGCTTATCCGGTCACTGATGACTGTATTGGCGGCGTCGCAGCATTTGAGCATACCCAGCCGTGGATTTATGGGCTCGATAACCCCTACCTGCACGGCGTTTATGCCCCGACCACGCTTGAGCTCAGCGAGTCTGGCCTGCGGGTGGAGGGTGAGCTGCCTAAAGACCTGTTGGGAACTTATTTTCGCAACGGTCCCAACCCGATCCACCAGCCGGAAAACCGCTACCACCCCTTCGACGGTGACGGCATGGTGCACGCCGTGTCGTTTTGCGAGGGCGAGGCTTCTTACCGCAATCGCTATGTGGAAACTGTGGCCCTCGCCGAGGAGCTTCAGGCAGGGCGCTCTACATCGAACGGTGTGATGGGCCCCTTTGATTTTGATGCCTCACCCTTTGGCATCAAAGACACCTCCAATACGGACCTGTTCTACTACGCAGGTGGCCTGATGACCTTGTGGTACAACGCCGGTCATCCCTACCGCTTGAACCCCCAGACGCTGGAAACCGAGGGCTACTTCGAGCTCGAAGGACGCAGCCACCGACGCCTGTCGGCGCACTCCAAGGTCGATTGGACGACCGGAGAGCTGCTGTTTTTTGATTACGGGGATGAGCCTCCCTACATGACTTGTGGTGTGGCTGATCCCTCCGGGAAGCTTCTGCATGAGGCCGAAATTGATTTAGCCGGCCCGCGCTTACCCCATGACATTGGCTTCACGCCCAACTACACCATTCTTCACGATCTGCCGTTCTTTCATGACCCGAAGGTGCTCGAGCGCCATCATTTGCGGGTGCTGACTTTCCATCTCGATATTCCGACCCGATTTGGACTGATTCCCAGGTATGGCCGGGGGGACGAGATCCGCTGGTTCGAGTGCGAGCCCTGTTACATCCTCCATGTCAGCAACTGCTGGGAG
>JAHEJH010000166.1 GCA_024638905.1 Luminiphilus sp. | reverse complement strand
GGATGGCTGCCCAAAGCCAGTTGCTATTCTTTGCCACCCACCCGGTATTTAAGAAACCAGCGTTTCGATCCCACCGGACTTACCTGCAGGTACATACCGCCGGAATCGGCAAACCGAGCCTACTTCTTCTCCGGTGGGCAAATAGCGTTCTTGCATTCAACTTCGGTCAGCATGGGGGTACAACCTCAAATTTCCCCCTATTTCGTCAGATCTCCCCCCATTTGTACCCACGCAATGAATTAGCTGCCAATAGTCCTTGTTGACCTTTACCGTCAATCAAGTGATTGATTTACCAAAGAAAAAGGCCGCTAGGTGGTCATTCCTAGCGGCCTTTAAACAAGGGTATGGTGGGCTGGGGTCTATTGAATGATCGTCTGCAAAGCTTATAAATACTAGATCTGTAGCTTTTAAAAATTTATTTATACCCCCACTTGTACCCCCGTTTTTACATCAATACCCTTGAAATTTTCGTTGTTTCACGCTCAGTGAAGGCGTTTGCCACTTTCCCCTCTCGATAGCCAGTAAATAAAATGACTTCGCCGATACTGCTTGGGACGTCCACATTGATCCAACACTCAAGCAGCAGGGTGATAAGCAGCCCACGCTCCTCAAGGCTCATCATTCGGTATTGACGATCAGATTGAAAGTTCGCAGCGTACAACCTGAACCAAGGGGCTGGATGAACAGTTAATGCGTTCCTATTTCTCATCGCCAGCTCACCTGCGGCGTAACTCCAGCGTCAGCGCAAGTGTTTAAAGCGGGGTGGGGGAGGGACCGAGGCCCCCCGAGGGTGCCCGAGAGGCTATGGATCATTCCAGCGGCTCATACAAAGGCAAAGCGAGAGCATCGCGTTCCGCTGCCCGATCGCGCCATTGACAAAATTCAATAGTCTGCCTGCCCTTTGTCTTTTCCTCAAGATACGATAACCTTCTGTAACGCTACTCATTTAATGTTGTGTGAAATGCCACCCCGGACCGTTCGTCTCTTCCTCTCCAGCACCTTCCGTGACTTCTCAGAGGAGCGCGACCTGCTGGTCAGGCGGGTGTTCCCGGCGCTGAGAGCCAGGCTCAAGGACCGCTTCGTCGAGCTGGTGGACGTGGACCTGCGCTGGGGCATCACGGCGGAGGAGGCCGAGCGCGGTGAGGTGCTGCCGATATGTCTGGCCGAGATCGACCGCGCGCGGCCCTACTTCATCGGTATGCTGGGCGAGCGCTATGGCTGGGTCCCCCCGCCCGATAGCTACGCCGCTGACTTGCTGGAGCGCCAGCCCTGGCTAAAGAAGCACCAAGGCGGCAAGAGCGTCACCGAACTCGAGATCCTGCACGGCGTGCTCAACAACCGCCGCATCCGAGGGCGGGCGTTCTTCTATTTCCGCTCACCGGCCTACGCCCGCACAAAGGGTGGCGACTACCTGCCCTCCGCGGAGGACCGCGCCAGCCAGACCGAGCTCAAGCGGCGCATCCGCGAGCGCGGCCTTCCGGTCACCTCATATGCCGACCCCGAGGCGCTGGCCCGGCGCATCGAGCGGG
Organism: Luminiphilus sp.; assembly: GCA_024638905.1. Lineage (GTDB taxonomy): Bacteria > Pseudomonadota > Gammaproteobacteria > Pseudomonadales > Halieaceae > Luminiphilus. The sequence goes on along the minus strand of JAHEJH010000166.1, from coordinate 3,583 downwards.
ACTTGTGGAAGCTGCTGGACGCAGATTTCCCCGCCACCTCGGTGCCCGATTCCTTCGAGCGCGAGCGGCTGCGCCACGAGGCCTATGCCGCTCCCAGGCGGCGGCTGTACCTGGGGGGGGAGCGCTACCAGGCGGCACTGACCAAACTGCTCGAAGCCGAAGAGCCTCGCATCGTTATCGAGGGGGCCTCGGGGGGGGGGTAAGAGCGCGCTGCTGGCTAACTTCTTCGAGGCCTACCGCAAGCGCCGTCCCCGGCACATGGTTCACGAGCACTACTTGGGCGCCAGCACTGATGCGGCTGCCCCACATGCGTTGGTGAGACGGCTCATTGAATTCATCCAGCGGGCCTCGGGCAGCACCGAGGAGATCCCGGGCGACCCGCAAAAGCTCATGGATAGCCTGCCCATCTGGCTGGCTACGGCCAGCGCCTGGGCGCAGAAGCGCAGGACGCGTTTTATCTTTGTATTGGATTCACTTAACAGCCTGACTGACCTGCAGGACCTGCGGTGGTGGCCAGCCTTCCTGCCCAAGGGAGTCACGATGCTTGTGTCGTGCCTGCTGGGGCCGGTCAACGATGCGCTCAACGGTAAGACTGAGGCGTTGCCGAGGCAGGACAAGCCTCCGAAGTGGAAGACGGTGACGGTGCGCCCGCTTACCAAGGCGCAGAGCGCGACGCTGCTCAACATCTACCTAGCGAGATTCAACAAGAAGTTGCCCAGACAGATGGTCAAGCAGGTGCAGGCGCACCCGTTGGCCACGAATCCGCTATTTCTAAGAACACTGGCCGAGGAGTTGCGGCTCTTCGGAGTGCACGAGGAGTTGCAGAAGAGACTAGACCACTACCTGACCAGCCAGACGATCGACGATTTGTTCGAGAGGGTGCTACAGCGGGTGGAGAAGGACTGCGGCAAGAAGCAGGTCAAGGCGACGATGACGGCGATCTGGGCCTCTCGGGCGGGGCTCACTGAGAAGGAAATTCTGGGCGTCGCCAACCTCACGCCAGCCGCATGGGCTGCCATACGCCATACCCTGGATGAGGTCCTGATCGAGGCGGATGGAAGGATACGGTTTACTCATGACTACATACGGGTCGGGGTCCACGACCGGTACCTCGCAGCACCTGAGCAGCCTTCGCGGGCTCATGCGCGGCTGGCTCACTGGTTCAGCGCCCAGCCCCCGCAGATTCGACGTGCTGAGGAAGAACCTTGGCAGTGGCGTCAGGCGGGTGCGCCTAAGCGCCTGCAGGCATGCCTAGCCAATGCAGACCTCTTTGCAGTCCTAGACGCCAGCCGCCCCCAGGTTGAGCTCCTCAGTTACTGGCTCGACTTAGAAAGCGTACTAGGCTTGGAACTGGAGTTTGAGGGCCCAAAGCTGGCACGTCGCTGGAGCAGCCAGGACGCAGCGCCTCGTATGACGCGTTTGCTGGCTTTGTGGGCCAAGTTCCTAATCTACGCCAGCCGCTACAAGGCAGCGGATCTGGTCTTCTCCGAGGTGTTATGTCGGGCACGGGGACAGAAGATGGATACGGCTTGGCGCGAGGAGACTCGCATGCAGCAGGCTCGCTTGCTACTCGCCCTCTCCCAGTATGAAGATGCATCTGCTATTCACCAAGAAGTGTACGACTCCCGCGAGCGTCGCTTGGGCCCGGATCATCGCCAGACCAATGAAACCCTGCACTACATGGTGGCCAATCTCTACGAGCAAGGCAAGTACCAGCAGGCACTGCCAATTGCGCAGCGGGTGATTTCAGCTTTCAGGACTGCTATCGGGCCAACTGCCACTGAGACCCTCAATGCCCTGAACAACGAGGCCAACCTGCACATCGAGCTGGGTAACTTTCAGCGTGCAACCGACATACACCGCGAGGTTTTGCGCCTACGCAATATCACACAGGGGGCGGCTGGCCCCGAATATGGCCAGACCCTCAACAATCTGGGACGATCGTTGCAGGAATGCGGAGCCCTGCACGAAGCCGAAAGTTGCTTCCGTAAATCGATACAGGTGTACGAGCAGGCTTTGGGTACCTACAGTGCCGACCTCTTGAAGCCGTTAAGCAATCTCGGCCTCCTACTCACCCACCATTTAAACCATCCCGAGGGTGTTGAGTTCCAGCGGCAGGCGCTCGCCGTTGCCGAGCGGATGTTGCCCGCCAATCACCCCGAGTTGGCCCGAATTCTGATTAACTTATCAGCGGCTTTGCTCAGCAGCGATGAAAAGAAGCCCCTAGTGTGTCGGGCACTTGACATCTGTCGCACCCGGTTGGGCGCGCACCGCTTTACTGTCGCTTCGATTAACCATTTGGCGGCTATTCATGATGCGCAAGGAGACCTAGAGCAGGCACGATTGTGCTTTGAGGAGTCGGTGCGCATGTCGCTGGAGATCGGTGGCGAGGTTAGCTTGCTGCACTCGGAGTGTCTGATGCAGTTTGGCGGTCTGCTGTACCGACATGGCCTCGCGGAACAGGCGCAACCCCTCCTTGAGCGATCACTTGCGGTCCAGCGCATCACCCTGTCGCCCGAGCATCCAGTCCTGACTCAAAACATCATGTTGTTGGCTTGGACAGTATCGGAGTGCGGCAACCATGAGCGTGCTTATGGTTTGCTTCATGAAGCGCTCGACTTGTTCCACCGGTCCTTCGGCCCAGAGCACCAATTCAATACGGAGGTCCTGATCGGTCTGGCCGAGGAGGCGCATGCGTTGGAGCGTCTCGAGGAAGCGATCGACCTCACAAACCGAGCGTTATCGATCTTACGGGCAGACGAGGTTGCCGACGAATCCAGAATCGGTGAGGTCCTCTGGGGGTTTGGCGATTTATTAATAAAGGCAGGTCGCTCCGCACAAGCGGTGTTGATTCTAGAGCAGGAACTCGCGATAGCGTGTTCTCTTGAAGGCAACGACTCAGAGAGCGTCGCCCGATCACGATGGAAGTTGGGTGATCTGCAACGGGAACGCGGGAGCTACCTTGACGCTAGGGCGCATTTGCAGGATGCCCAAAAAACTCTAGCCAGCCTGTTGGAACCAAATAGTGAGGAACTTGCTCGTTTGTGGGTATCGCTGGGTCAGGTGGAGTTGGCGGACGATCAGCTATCACAGGCACAGACCTGCCACGATCAGGCATTAGCAATCATAGCCGCGGCTCCATCGGTAGATACCGAAACAACGAACCGCATTGAACAACTGCTTTACGACATTAAACTGGCCCTCAGGTAAACTAGGGGAGCACAGCAATTAGGATCGCTTAATGTGATGGGCTGTGCGCTCCTCTTCATTGGTTGCTCGTATGATCGCGGCCGCTCTGCTGCTTGTAACGTTGCGACACGACAACTGGGGGTACAACCTGAAATTCCCCCCTATTTCGTCAGATCTCCCCCCATTTGTACCCCCGCAATGAATTAGCTATCAATAGTCCTTGTTGACCTTTACCGTCAATCAAGTGATTGATTTACCAAAGAAAAAGGCCGCTAGGTGGTCATTCCTAGCGGCCTTTAAACAAGGGTATGGTGGAGCTGGGGGGAATTGAACCCCCGTCCGCGAGACTTATTCGTATGGTTCTACGTGCGTAGTCGTCTGATTTGGATCTCAC
>JAHEJH010000158.1 GCA_024638905.1 Luminiphilus sp. | reverse complement strand
CGACCAATGTCGGCATGGTGTTATAGGGATTCAAGTCACCCAACTCGGATGGAACCGCACCCGACTCCGACTCAACCAGCTCTACGGTGACGCCCTTTTCGGCAAGCACCAACCTGACACGATGGCTGTAATGGCTGGTGTTATCCGAAAATAAGGTCATGGAGGATCGCTTCGATACGATCCCTGAAGCATCATCTGACATACAAATTCAACTGGTCAAACTGGGGTGCGAAGTGTACCACTCAAACGGGGGCAGAGGTTGCCCCCAATTCTCCAGAACCTGTTTTTAGTGGACGTCTTTCCAGTATTCGCGGTTGAGTAGCCACGCGAAAATAAAGAAGACCACTAGGAATAACAGGACATATGTACCGATGCGAAGGCGGTCAGACTTGTAGGGCTCGGCGGTGTACGCCAGAAAATTGACGAGATCGTACATGGCCCCGTCGAACTGCTCGGCAGACATAGCTCCTGCCGATGCCACATCCATCGTTACGCACTGTTCAGCCTTCGCCGCCGCAGCGCCCGCCTCATCGGAACAGGCCGCCAGGCCCTGCAGTTCCATCAAGACATGCGGCATACCGACGTTGGGGTACACGCGGTTGTTGACGCCGTAAGGACGCAGGTCATCTTCATAAAACGCGCGCAGGTAGGTGTAGAGCCACTCTGGCTGCCTCGCCCTAGAGATGAGGGTTAGATCCGGCGGAGTTGCGCCAAACCAGATCTTGGCATCTCCCTTATCCATGCTGTTGGACATCAGCGAGCCCAACTTGATTTCGGGATCAAAAACCAGATTGGCTTTGTACAGATCTTCCGGGATACCAAGATCTCGGGCGACACGGTTGTGCCGAGAATACTGGAGCGAGTGGCAACCCATGCAGTAGCTGGCGTACAGCGCCGCACCGCGCTGCAGAGACGGCTTGTCTGTCGGGTCCGCTTCAAAGGCGTCACACGGGATCGTGCCGCAGTCATACGCCGACTCCGCACCCACCGCCTTCAGCGGCAAAAACGTCAGGGCGCCGATGATGGCGAGGGTGGCGAGGCTCTGCCATATCGGCATTCCCCCATCCATCGTAACCCGCTCGGGTACCGGCTTAGTCCGGTCCAAACGCGACCACCAGGGCATTGCCAAAAAGAAGAAGAAATAGAAGATAGTGCAGATCTGGGCCAAAAAAGTTCTTTCAGGAGTCGGTGACTTGACACCCAGCACCCCAAGAATGATGAATGACACGATGAACAACAGCAGCATGATGCGGTTCAGATTGCCGCGATAGCGCCAAGACTTCACCGGGTTGCGATCCAACCAGGGGAGCGCAAAGGGAACCACTACCGACGCCGCAAAGAACACGAAACCCCAGAATTTATCGGGTACTGCCCGCAGCACAGAGTAATAGGGAGTGAAGTACCACACGGGGGCGATGTGCTCCGGGGTCTTCAAGCCGTTCGCTTCTTCAAAGTTCGCGAATTCGAGGAAGAAACCGCCCATCTCGGGTGCAAAGAACAGTATCCCGCAGAAGAAGAACAGGAATACCGCAATGCCCTGCACGTCATGCACAGAGTAGTAAGGGTGGAACTTGATACCGTCTAGCGGCACGCCGTCGGGGCCCTTATTCTTCTTGATCTCGACCCCATCCGGGTTATTAGAGCCCACTTCGTGCAATGCCAGAATGTGCAGCACGACCAGTGCCAACAGCACAATCGGCAGCGCCACGACGTGCAGCGCAAAAAACCGGTTCAACGTGATGCCCGACAGCAGGTAGTCGCCGCGAATCCAGGTCACGATGTCCTCCCCAACCACGGGGATAGCGCCAAACAACGAAATGATGACCTGTGCGCCCCAATAGGACATCTGCCCCCAGGGCAACACGTAACCGACAAACGCCTCGGCCATCAGCACAACGAAAATCAGCATGCCGAAGATCCAGATGAGCTCACGCGGCTTCTTATAGGAGCCATACATAAGCGCGCGCATCATATGCAGATAGACCACGATAAAAAACGCTGACGCGCCGGTGGAGTGCATGTAGCGCAGCAACCATCCGTAATCCACATCGCGCATGATGTATTCGACTGAAGCAAAAGCCTCTTCTGATGACGGCGTGTAGCTCATCGTCAGCCAGATGCCTGTCAGCAGCTGGTTGACCAACACTAGCAGCGAAAACACGCCAAAGAAGTACCAAAGGTTGAAGTTCTTGGGCGCGTAGTACTCGCCCATGTGCGTATCCCACGCCCGCGTCAGCGGCAGCCGCGCGTCAATCCAGGACATCAGACCGGTCAGTGCTTTTTCCATCAGGCTGCCTCCGCGTCAACGCCAATCAATAGTACGCCGTCGCTCTCATAGGAATAGGGGGGAATTTCAAGATTGGCCGACGCCGGTACGCCCTTGTATACGCGCCCGGCCAGATCAAATTTGGAGCCGTGGCAAGGGCAAAAGAAGCCGCCCAACCACTCGTCGCCACCCATGTCTGCCGCGCCGACCTCAGGCCGGAATTTAGGAGCACAACCCAGATGGGTACAGAGCCCTACCATCACGAGAAATTCTTCGTTGATGGCTCTTCCATCGCCCTCGATGTAACCGGGCTGCGCGGATGCCTCTGACGAGGGATCTTTCAGATCGTCGTTCAGGGTGGCCAAACCCGCCACTTGATCAGGGGTTCGGCGCAGCACGTAGACCGGCTTGCCGCGCCACTCAATCACGACCATCTGGCCCGGTTCAAGCTTGCTGATATCAGCGCGGACCGGCGCGCCCGCAGCTTTCGCTTTCTCGGAGGGATTCCATGATCCGAGGAAAGGCACGGCCACACCGGCCACACCGGCCACGCCCACCGCAGAGGTTGCCGCAGTCAAAAAGCGTCGACGTTTCTGGCCATCATCAGCCACCGAATCGTGCGTGTCTGTCGTATCCGTCATGATAAAGACTCTCCCGGTCTACCGTGTCACCTGCCAATACCTCAAACTCCACCCACATGGGGGGTAAAAGGAGTTGGATTGGCCTGGGCGAACAAGATGAATTCAGCGCGCGAAGTGTAATGGTCACGCAAGCCACCAGCAAGTTGAAATACGCAACGCATGCAGGCCGGGATCAGCCTTGGCCTAGGCTACTGCTCACTTGTGGGGAGCGAAGCTATTTACCAGCACCACCCCCGCCACAATCAGCAGCAGGCCTAGAATGGCGCGCCAATCCAGTGCCTGCTCAAAAACCAGGTATCCGAACAAGGTGATGAGAAAAATACCCAGCCCAGACCACGTGGCGTAGACCACCGCGATCGGCAACGTATTCAGGGCGAAGGTCAAGCAGTAAAAAGAGGCTGCGTAGCACCCTATCAGGGACAGCGTTGGCACGGGGCGGGTGAAGTTCTGGCTCAGGGGCAACAGCACGGTCCCAGACACTTCCAGCGCCACCGCTATCAGCAAATAACCGTACTGCACGATATCTGGCCTCCTCTTATTTTTGGTGACCCCTTTTCCCGACCCTTTTTCACGACCCCTTCTCGTGGCCTCAATCTGACTGACTCTACCCCGAGTCGCCATCTTAAAGCCTGTCACACCGTGGGATCTGAATTGAGGCCAAAAAAAAGCCCGCATCGGCGGGCCTTTGGGGAGATCTCTTGATCGATCAGCGCTTGGAGAACTGCGGGCGCCGACGCGCTTTTCGCAAACCCACTTTCTTCCGCTCAACCGCTCTTGCGTCACGGGTGACATAGCCCGCCGCGCGCAGTGTGCCGCGCAGGCTCTCGTCGTATTCCAACAATGCGCGTGTCAGCCCATGCCGAATGGCACCGGCTTGGCCAAAGCTACCGCCACCGGCAACGGTGACATTGGCATCGAAAGTGTCGGCGTTCTCGGTCAGCTCCAGGGGCTGCCTGACGATCATTCGCGCCACTTCTCGGCCAAAGTATTCGTCAATGGGACGGCCATTAATCATGATGTTGCCACTGCCTGTCCGTAAAAAGACACGCGCAGTCGACGTTTTGCGGCGTCCTGTTCCGTAATACTGTGCGGTTGCCATCGTGACCTCCTCAGATCGTCAGTGGCTGCGGCTGCTGTGCCGCATGCGGATGCGAAGGTCCCGCATAGACTTTTAGCTTTTTCAGCATTGCGCGGCCCAGAGGACTCCGCGGCATCATGCCCTTCACTGCACGCTGAATCACTCGCTCGGGCGCCTTGTCGATCACCTGCTCAAAGCTGGCTGAGCGGATGCCACCCGGAAAGCCCGTGTGGTGGAAGTACATTTTATCGGTCTTCTTCGCGCCGGTAACGCGGATTTTCTCGCAGTTCACAACAACGATGTAGTCACCCATGTCCATGTGGGGCGTGTACTCTGGCTTGTGCTTGCCGCGCAGACGGTGCGCGATCTCTGTGGCAAGACGACCGAGCGTCAAATTCTCGGCATCGACCACCAACCAGTCGTGCTGAACGTCTTCTGCCTTTGCGCTGTATGTTTTCATGGCCATGCCCTGAGGGCGAATTCAAAGGAGCGCGGATGTTACTGGAGTGCCTAAGCCCTTTCAACCGTTAATTTGCCGCGCGAGCGTCACGGTCGATGCTCTGCTTTGAGGTATTCCTGGGTGCGCATCTCCTGCAATCTGGACACCGTCCGTTCGAACTCGAAGCGCAGCCTTGACCCTTCGTAGAGCGTTTCTGGGGGCTGGGCGGCCGTGACAATCACTTTGACGTTGCGGTCGTAAAATTCATCCACCAGATTGATAAACCGCCTCGCCGCGTCCTCCTTGTCTCTATCCAACCGCGGAATCTGCTCTACCAGCACGGTGTGGTACTCGCGAGCCATTTCGACATAATCGGCGGCGCTGCGCGGCTCTTCACACAGAGTGCTAAAAGTTGCCCAGGCAACACCGGGCGCATCGGCAAGCAGATTGACGGGTCTCTGGTTGATTTCGACCGATTTGGGGTCACCCGCCCCCCGTCCGGTCAGAGACGAAAAATAATCCGACAGCGCCGCTCCGGCGGCCTCGTCGTGGGGGACGTGCCATAAATCAGCACGTTGGAGCGTTCTAAACCGATAATCAGTAGCCGCTTCCAGATGCGTCACGGTCAGGTGTTGCTCAAGCAAAGCAATCGCAGGAAGGAAACGACTGCGCTGTAATCCATCGCGGTATAGCTCTGGCGGCGGGATGTTCGATGTGGCG
>JAHEJH010000155.1 GCA_024638905.1 Luminiphilus sp. | reverse complement strand
ATCAGCTTATTTGTGAAGCGTTAATGGACGAGCTCGATGCGCCCATCGCCCTGTCGCCAGGTTTTCGTTGGGGCACCACGCTGCTCCCTGACACTGCGATCACCATGGAAGACCTCATGGCGCAGGTGGCGATTACCTATCCCTCGGTGACGCTGACCGAGATGAACGGCGCTTTCCTCAAACGGGTTCTGGAAGACGTTGCCGACAATCTGTTTCACCCGGATCCTTATTATCAGCAAGGCGGGGACATGGTGCGATGCGGCGGGCTGCAATATTCGATTTCCCCTTTGGCTCAAGCCGGGTCGCGGATTAGCGAGCTGACGTTGGGTGGCAAGCCCATCGATGCGAACAAAAACTACAAGGTGGCAGGCTGGGCATCAGTTCAGCAGGTGGACGGTGAGCCCATCTGGGACGTGGTGGCGCGCTGGCTAAAGTCGCAAGGGCGGGTGCAGGGAATGCGAGCTAACCAACCCGAGGTGTTAGGTCTACAGAACAACCAAGGCATTGTGTGAGTCGCTGAGCCGCCCATGACCCCGATCACGATTTTGCAATCTGCCGCGGACACGAGGCCTGACTGGGTAACTCGGTGCATGACGTCTGTCGCTGACTGGTCCCAGCGGCAGGGATACGGCTATCACTGTATCGCTGACGAGCTCTTTGATTGGGTGACCCCTGAGTTACGCACCAAGCTTCACGATCGCACCCCGATACTCGCTGACTTGGCGCGGCTCCGTTGGATCGAATCGGAGCTGGCGGCGCGCGGCGGACTGGTGGTGTGGATCGATGCCGATACACTGGTAGTCGATCCCGACTGGTGCGTGCCCGATTCGGAGCATACGATTTTTGGCGAGGAATGCTGGGTTCAGCCGACGGCAGAGGGGGCCTGGCGCGCTTATCAGTCTCCCCACAATGCGTTCATGGGCTTCACCGCTGCGTCCCCTGTGCTGGGATTTTTAGCCTATCTGTCGGAGTCCATCATTGAGCGTGCCGATGCGGCGCACATCGCACCACAGATGGTGGGGCCCAAATTGCTCAAGGCGCTCAATAATCTTGCACAGTTCACATTGGTGCCGGAGGCGGGCGCGGTCAGTCCGGAGCTCCTTGCCGAGTGGGTGGGTGAAGCGGGTCCGGCGACCGCCTGCTATGAGCAGACCGCTCGACCCCCATTGGCGCTGGTGAACCTCTGCTCGTCTCTCACCCTCAGCGAGGAGGCAGTGCAGCGGGCGGAGCAGTATGTGTCGCGCCACGGCGCTTGAGCGGTCAGCGCGTTGCGCGAGCAATCGTGCGACTTACGCCAGTTTCAAACCATTTTCCACGGGTCGTTCCGGCTGAATCAGGACCACAGAGCCATCGGCTTGTGGAAAACCGGTAATCAGGCATTGGGATTGGATCGGGCCAATCTGTTTGAGCGGAAAATTCACCACGCCAATCACCTGCTGCCCCACCAAGTCTTCAGGCTGGTACAGTTCGGTAATCTGGGCACTCGACTTTAATACCCCGATATCTTGACCAAAGTCGACATGCAGGATGTATGCGGGTCGGCGTGCCTCCGCAAAGACTTCAGCGGTGACAATGGTGCCGACCCGCAGGTCGACCTGCTCAAAATCCTGCCAAGAAATGGTTTCCATACAGCATTACCCGCAATGATGCCTCGCTGGATGACGAGTCTACCGATCGCGATGAAGACGTGGAATCCTCCTCGAGCAGACGCCGCTGAAGCCGGCGAGAAAAAAGATGTATTACCGAAAGGGGACGGAAGGACCTTATAAGATGGTTGCCCCAAAGGTGACGCAAGGTTTGTGTGCGATAGCCGAATGGGCACGGGATGGGAGAGTCCAAGCTGACATTTTCAACGGCCGCGCTACACTAAGCGTCCGACTGAAAACAGTGATTCCAAAGGGCTGCATATGAATTCGAAAAGGCTGGCGAGATGGGCGATGGCAACGCTGATTGGTGTGGCAACGATGACGAGTGTGAGCGTGTCTGCAGAGACCGCCACGCTGCGGGTTTCGATCGAGGGTGGCGCCTTTAACAGCAAGTTTAAATTTTTCGATGCCAGTGAAGGCTGCCCGGGTTACAACGATATTCCTGGCGCCAAGGACTACCTCGGCAGTGTTTTTGCGTCTGACAAAGGCGCTGATAAAGACGTGCCTTTGGGTGAGCCAGTGCAGGTGTTCCTCTTTCGGCCGAAGGAGACCTTCAGTATTTCGGCTGCTGGAGGCGAAAAAGAAATTCGCCGACGCGCGCTGCAGGTGGTGCTGAGTGGCGACGCCACGCTTCGATACACAGGTTTCGACAATAAAGTCCCCACTTGGGAAGCTGCCGGGGAGATCGACGTGTTGCCAGCTATTGCTTGCGAAAACGATGAACAACCTGAAGTCGGGGAAGACGCTTCGTCAGACGAATCTTCAAATGGGGCCGAGGCCTGACACCTTGGGTCTAAAAATGGTACTTGGCGAGAAAGCTGACCGCGTGCTGGTCGCTGTCTACAGCCGGTGAGCTTTTGACGCCGTACTTGTTCGACCAGTAGTAGTACTCAACCCCTAAATACACTCGCCTATCCGCGCCGGACAGGTGCTTGCCGATGTTGTATTTGATCTGCGGATTGAATTGAAAGTTGGGGTGGTAGTCGCTGTGATCGGTGGCGAAGATCCATTTCGCGAATCCGTCAATCACCCACTCAGAGCGGCCCGCAGGAATGGTCAGTGACCAAGTGGGCACAAATTGCCAGCCGTCGCTATTGTTGAACCCGCTTCGGTTCAGGCTTTCTCGACGCATCAGGCCGAGATGAAGATAATCAAAAGTACGCACGTTGAGGTCGACCGAGGGTCCGAGCGTGAAGGTTTCGACCGTACCGGAGCCAAATTCGAGGCTCCCGGCCACGAGCACATCCGTTACGGCCTTGTTCGATCTATCCTCATCAGGATTTATGAGTGACCACCGCGCGGCTGTTTCTCCAAAAAGCGAGTAAGTGCGCTCGTCGCCGCGAAAGAAGGTGGTATCGAGGTAGGTAAAGGTGTCTCCCCAGCGATAACCGGAGGCATATTCTAAGCTGACGGTTTGCTGTTGGTCGGGGTCGAGGGTAAAGCCACTGCCTGCCACATAAGCGCCACTGAAGTCCCGCCAGAGGGGATCCGCCTGACTGACCCGGCTGACGCATAACAGCAAAAGGGTCAGAACCTGTCCCGTTCTTACTTGATTGTTCATTAAGCCGCCGCAACCCCGTCTCGTGGGCATTCTAAACCGGCCATAAAAAAAGCCGCACAACGTGCGGCTTTTCAGAATTTGGCTCCGCCTGCTGGGCTCGAACCAGCGACCCACTGATTAACAGTCAGTTGCTCTACCAACTGAGCTAAGGCGGAACGGTCTCCGAAGAGGGTGCGAAGTGTACACATCCGGTTTTCAGCCAGTCAACCGCGGATCCGGTAAATCTCGCTCATCTTCAAGATCCGTTATCCTTGCGTTTTTGCACAAGCCTCTCCCCTGTGAGCCGACCGTTCGAACTACAGTCTGATTATGCGCCTGCGGGCGACCAGCCGGCTGCGATTGAGCAACTGATTGCGGGTGTTCAGTCAGGTCTCGCCTCGCAGATCCTGCTAGGTGTTACCGGTTCAGGAAAAACCTTCACCATGGCCAATGTGGTGCAGGCACTGCAGCGCCCGACCATTGTGATGGCGCATAACAAAACGCTGGCGGCACAGCTTTATGGAGAATTTAAGGAGTTCTTTCCCAATAACGCCATCGAATATTTTGTTTCTTACTACGACTACTACCAACCGGAAGCTTACGTGCCTTCCTCTGATACTTTTATCGAGAAGGATGCACAGGTCAACGATCACATTGAGCAGATGCGGCTGTCTGCAACTAAAGCGTTACTCGAGCGGCAGGATTGTCTGGTGGTCTCTACCGTGTCGTCGATTTACGGTTTGGGTGACCCCGAGTCCTATTTCAAAATGGTCATGCACCTATCTCGGGGTGAAATTATCGATCAGCGAGGCATTCTGCGGCAGCTCGCTGAGCTTCAGTACACCCGCAATGACATTGATTTCAAGCGGGGTACCTATCGGGTTCGCGGCGAGCTAATTGACATCTTCCCCGCCGAATCGGATGAGCTGGCGATTCGTGTCGAGCTTTTTGACGAAGAGATCGAGAACATTTACGCCTTTGATCCGCTGACTGGCGCAATCGAGGAGCGGTTGCCGCGGGTCACTATCTTCCCCAAGACACACTACGTGGCCTCTCGAGACACCATGCTCGGCGCGGTGGACCTGATTGAGGCGGAGCTGGAGGAGCGGGTCAAGCAACTCAAGGAATTGGAGAAGCTATTAGAAGCCCAGCGACTCCAGCAGCGCACCCGGTATGATCTCGAAATGATCCGCGAGCTCGGCTATTGCCAGGGCATCGAGAACTACTCCCGATACCTCTCCGGCCGCGCGCCGGGCGAGGCCCCGCCCACCTTGTTTGAATACATTCCCGATAACGCGCTGGTGTTGGTCGATGAGTCACACGTGACAATCCCGCAGATTGGCGGCATGTACCGCGGTGACAGGAGCCGCAAAGAGACGCTGGTCGAGTATGGTTTTCGCCTGCCTTCAGCACTGGATAACCGGCCCCTCAAGTTTGAGGAGTGGGAGTTGCTCTGCCCGCAGGCCATTTATGTTTCCGCCACGCCGGGGCCTTACGAAAACGATCATGCAGGGCAAACAGTGGAGCAAGTTGTAAGGCCCACCGGGTTGGTGGACCCTCCGGTGGAAGTGCGCCCCGCCAGCACGCAGGTGGATGATCTATTGGCCGAGATACATGCGACGGTAGAGGCGGGCGACCGGGTGCTGGTGACCACGCTGACCAAGCGTATGGCGGAGGATCTCACCGAGTTTCTGGACGACCACAAAGTGCGTGTGCGCTACCTGCACTCTGACATCGATACGGTCGAGCGGGTCGAGATTATCCGCGATCTCCGTCTGGGGCACTTTGATGTCCTGGTGGGTATCAACTTGCTGCGAGAGGGTCTGGATATGCCCGAGGTCTCGTTGGTGGCTATTCTGGATGCCGACAAAGAGGGATTCTTGCGCAGCGACAAGTCACTGATTCAAACGATCGGTCGCGCTGCGCGGCATATCGACGGGCGCGCGATTCTTTATGCTGAT
>JAHEJH010000154.1 GCA_024638905.1 Luminiphilus sp. | reverse complement strand
AGTGGCCCGGGTCACTGTCGTAGTCCGCCATATCTTTACGCATGATCGCTGCGGTGTACCGGGCGATATCGAGTCCGGTCTTGAAGCGGTTCTGCAAGCGCATCCGGGCAGCGTACTCAGGGCTGATATCTGACCAGTTATTGGATTGTCCGCAACTGGCTTCCATCGCCTTGATGGCCTCTGCGTATGTCGACATGGTGTCTCTCCTGTTCATTCGCACTGCCGAAGCAGCATCTCCAACACGCCGGCAGTCTAGGTGCCGGCTCATTATTTTCAAACCAAATAGATCTCATACTTACCATTCACAGCCTAAATATCTTGTCCTGCCGTGAATTGTCCGCCCGTGAAAGGCTTCCCTTTAAAGTCGCCGCGTTTGCCCCTAGACTCCGGCCCTTGCCAACGCCTCTGCGCTATCGGTCAGGAGAAAACAGCATGAGCGAACCGCTGGTCAGCATCATCATGGGATCCCAATCAGACTGGGAAACCATGCAAGCTGCCACCACCGTGCTCACCGAGCTGGGTGTGCCCTTTGAGACACGGGTTGTGTCAGCGCACCGCACACCCGCGCGGCTGGTGGAATTTGCCGAAGGCGCTGCCCCGCGTGGCCTGAAGGTCATCATCGCGGGCGCCGGTGGCGCCGCGCATTTGGCCGGCATGGCAGCCTCCATGACCCACCTGCCGGTAATCGCCGTGCCGGTCTCCAGCAAACAACTCAAGGGCATGGACAGCCTGCTCTCGATGGTGCAAATGCCTAAAGGCGTAGCCGTGGCCTGCCAGGCGATTGGCGAAGCCGGCGCTTTCAACGCAGGTTTGATGGCGGCACAGATTCTGGCCACCTCCGATCCTGCGCTGTCACAAGCGATCCAAGACTGGAGAGCCCGGCAAACTGACAACGTTCCCCACGCCGTCGACTGATGCGGATTGCCATCGCCGGATGCGGCCAATTGGCAAGAATGCTGGCCCTTGCGGGCTGGGAAATGGGCCACCACTTCTCCTTCATCGCCGATCCGGGCGAGGGCACGGATTGTGTTGACGGGCTGGGACGCGTTGTAGCCCGAGATGACTACCCCGAGCCGGCGGCGCTCTTCGAGGCGCTGGGACGTCCAGACATCGTCACCGTCGAGAAAGAGCATGTGAGCGTGGCCCTGCTCGAGGGACTCGCCGAACACTGTTTGGTCGCGCCCTCCCCCGAGGCGATTCGCATTTGCCAACATCGCGGCAGAGAAAAAGCCGCACTGCAGAACCTTGGGATCAGTACTGCCCCTTTCCAGTTGGTAGAGGACGGCCCGTCATTGATTACGGCGGTGGAGGCGCTGGGCTATCCCGCGTTCGTGAAATCCTGTGAGCAGGGCTATGACGGCCAGAACCAATGGTTACTGCGCGACCCCGAATCGCTGGAAGCGCTGGCGGCACAAATGGGTTCTCTCCCTCCGTTGGTCGTTGAGGGCGCCGTTCACTTTGACCGAGAGCTGTCGATGATTGCGGCGCGGTCAGTGAGTGGCGAGACCGCCCTTTACCCGCTGGCCGAGAATCGTCACCGTGAAGGGATTCTGCTTACCTCGGAAGTACCGGCGGCCAATATCAGTGAGGAGACCCAGGCGCAGGCCCACCACATTGCACGCACATTGCTCGAGCAATGGTCGTATGTAGGCGTGCTCTCCATTGAGCTCTTTGATGAGGGAGGCAAGCTTCGCGTCAACGAACTGGCACCCCGCGTCCACAACAGTGGCCATTGGTCTCAGGATGCGGGCGTCACCTCTCAGTTCAGCAACCATATTCGCGCCATTACCGACACGCGCCCTGGCAACACTCGACCTGCGCTCTATGCCGGCATGATGAACCTCTTAGGCCGAGAACCCGACGCGACGCTTTTACAGGCTGAGGATCTGAATCTGCATTGGTACACGAAGTCTGTCCGCAGCCGCCGAAAAGTGGGACACATTAATGTGCAGGCTAAGGATCGCGCTCGGCTACAACAGCGCCTTGCTGAACTGGAAGCGGCCTTGTATCCCGAGGGAGAGCCGCTGTAGCGCGCCCTCATCTATCGCGCTTTTTATTGCGCGTTTTCTTCTCTGATTTTTTGATGTGGCTGATCATGCGTCTACGGCGTTGCACCTGCCGCTGCGTCAGCTTGTTGCGCTTTCCTGCATAAGGGTTATCGCCGGACCGCAGTTCGATGCGAATGGGCGTGCCATGCAACGCCAGTTCGCGGCGAAAGATCTTTTCCAAATAGCGCTGATAGCTCGCTGGCAGGGCGTCTGTCTGGCTGCCATGAACCACTACAACCGGGGGATTCTGGCCGCCGGCGTGCGCATAGCGGAGCTTGATCCGTCGTCCGTTCACCATGGGTGGCGGATGGCTCGCTACCGCGTCCTCGAGGATCCGGGTGAGGCGCGGCGTACTCAAGGTTCGGGTCGCTGCGTCATGGGCCGCATGAACCGAACCGTAAAGCTTGCCCACCCCAGATCCGTGCAGAGCCGAGATGAAATGAATATCGGCGTAATCGATGAACTGCAGTCGGCGGCGCAGCTCCGAGCGAATCCAATCCCGCTCATCGGACTCAATGCCGTCCCATTTATTCAGAGCAATCACCAGCGCTCTGCCCGCCTCGATGCATTGACCCAACAGGTGCAGATCCTGCTCCACCAAGCCTTCGTGGGCGTCCATGGTCAAGATCACCACCTGGGCATCGGCAATCGCCTTCAGCGTTTTGACGATAGAAAACTTTTCCACGGCCTCACGGACATTCTTGCGTTTGCGCACCCCAGCGGTATCAATGAGCGTGTAGTGTCGGCCCCGACGCTCGTAGTCGATATAGACGCTGTCCCGGGTGGTACCCGGCTGGTCGTAGACCACCACCCGGTCCTCACCGAGTAGCCGATTGACGAGCGTTGATTTGCCCACGTTGGGACGGCCGACAATTGCAACGCGGATGGCGCCCTCAATTGTTGGTGGCGCTTCTTCATCGGCTTGTTCTAACCAGGGCGTCAGGACGTTGGCAATGAGCTTGCGCACGCCGCGATTGTGGGAAGCCGCAATCGTGTGCAGATGATCAACCCCAAGCTGATAAAAATCACTGGCAGCGATGTCCTCACCCACGCCATCGATTTTATTCACCACCAAATGGAAGGGCTTGCCCTCGGTGCGCAGATGCGTCACCAGGGCCTCGTCGCCCGGGTGCAGACCGGCGCGGCCATCTACCAACAGCAAGACCACGTCGGCCTCGGAGATGGCTGCCATCGACTGGCTCGCCATTGCCACATCAATGCCCTCTTCCTCTCCCGAAATGCCGCCGGTATCAATGACGATGAAGGCTGTGTCGTCCAGCCGCCCCTGCCCGTACTGTCGATCGCGGGTCAGACCCGACAAATCGGCGACCAAGGCGTCCCGACTGCGGGTCAGCTGGTTAAAGAGAGTGGATTTGCCGACATTGGGACGGCCCACCAAGGCGAGCACGGGCAGCATGGCGTCAGTTTCGCGCTTCGACGTCGTACGCTTTCAGGGCACCGTCGTTGGTGTAGACAAACAGCCGGTTGCCCCGCGCGATCATGTCGGCTCGCGCGCCCTTTGAATCAACTTTGGTGCGGCCAACGATTTCCCCATCGACCTGCGACAGCAGGTGCAGGTATCCCTCAAAATCAACTGTTGCGACATAGCTGTTGACCGGCGTCGGCCGCGACAATTCGCGGAAACCCAGATCGATATTCTGCCAGCGCACGCCCTGCCCATTGCGCAGAAACGCACTCACCGTGCCATCGTCGTCGGAGACGTAGACATTGCCGAAGCCCACACCGACACCCGATACCGATGACACGTTGCGCTGCCAGAGTCTCCGACCGGAACGCGTGTCGATGGCCGCCAAACGGCCCTGATAACTCGCGACATATAGCTCGCTGCCCTGAAGTGCCATGGAGCCATCGATATCAACAATGCGTTCGATTTCAGATCGGCCCTGCGGAATCGCCACCCGAGACTCCCAAGCCACATTGCCAGAGCGCAGATTGATGGCGACCACCTTGCCATCGGCGAATCCGGCGATGGCGTTGTCGCCGAGCATCATCGGCGTACCGGTACCCCGCAGGGTCAGCACGGGGACATCGCTGGTGTAGGTCCAGCGGGTCTCACCAGTTTCGTAATCGAAACCCAGCAGCTTACCGTCATAGGTCTGGGCCACCACGTAGCGGCCATCACCCTGAGGCGCGGACAGCACCTCGCCTGAGACCACCGCGCGCCAGATTTCCTCGCCGCTGTCAGCCGACAGGCGCATGACCAGTCCTTCGGAAGCACCGACAAAAATGGAGTCCCCGTAGTGCCCTACACCGCCAGACAATGCCAACTCCAGATTACTTTTCCAGCGCACCCGGCCCGTCTCGGCATCGACCGAGGCGAGCTTGCCCTCAGAGGAGGCGACATAAATGCTGTCACTCACGAGGATGGGATTGATCTTGTAGAGGCCTTCACCCTGGCCATCACCGACCCCGCGGGACCAGCGGCTCTTGAGTTTGACCTGCTCGTCGATTTTCTGCAGTTCTACGGGTTCACGCGGATCGAAATCATCATCGCTGAACCAACCCGTAATCGTGCTGCAGCCCGCACTGAGCGCGAAGCCCACCACCAGCACTGTGCGCGTGAGCTGTCTCATCAGCTGGCATCCTCGGCGACGTCGGCCTCAGGTGAGGCAGGCAGGCGCGTCTCGAGCGTGCGCACCTTGTTACCAAGTACGACGCTGTACTGACCCAACTCTGTGGCCAGATCCCGTCCCTCGCGATAGGCTGTCAACGCGTCATCCGTGCGGCCCGCCGCCAAGTGGATATCGCCTTCAGCTTGAGCATAGGCCACCGGATAAGCGTCGCTGCCCTGGGAGAGTATCGCCAGCGCTTCAGTTTCTTGACCCTGTGCCGCAATAACCCGCGCCAGCCGCAGCTGAATCAGTTGCCCAATATCAGAGCGGGTGTCGCCGGCGGCCAGCGCCCAACGCAAGGCGGACTCCGCGCCAGCAAGGTTACCGGCTTCAACGGCCACCTTCGCTTCCAGCATGGCACCGAATCGCGCATAGGTAGAACCGCTATGGTTTTCCTTTAACTGCGCTGCGAGCGCTGCCAATTGCTCGGGGTCATCCCCTTCGAGCTGGATGGCGAGCATGCTGGCATAGAGATCCGAGGCA
>JAHEJH010000152.1 GCA_024638905.1 Luminiphilus sp. | reverse complement strand
CCCAGTGCTTGCAGGCCCAGCCAGGGCACGGCCACACCCACGACCAGCAGGCCGACGCCGTTCAGGGTGTCGGAGACCGCCACCGCTCTCAGGCCACCGAGGATGGCGTAGGAAGCACCCAAGGCACCGATGACCATAATCGTCAGCACCAGTGACGTGCCGTAATCCAGTTGCAGCAGCTCGGGCACGTCAAAGAGTTTGAGTACCGCGATCGAGCCGGAGTACAGCACGCTGGGAATCGTCACCAACCCATAGCCCAGCATAAAAAGCACCACGGTCATGCGACGCACTCCCTCGTCAAAGCGCGCACTGAGAAACTCCGGCAGGGTCGTGAAGGCCCCGGCGAGGTACTTGGGCAGAAAGAAAAAGGCCATCAGCACGGTGGCAACCGCGGCGGTCACCTCCCAACCCATGCTGCTCAAGTTGTAGCCGTAGGCCGAGCCATTGAGACCGATGAGCTGCTCCGCAGAGAGATTCGTGAGTAACAAAGAGCCGGCAATAAAGGTGGCGCCCAAACCCCGCCCGGCAAGGAAGTAACCGGCACCCGTATCAACCCGGCCGCGGGTTTGACGCCAGGACACGAATGCCACCAGTCCCATAAAGCCGATACAGCTCACGATCGTCAGGAACAGATCAGCGGTCATCTGGAGTACGGGGCAGTCAGCATGGGTGCAGGGTACGCACACGCCCTGCAACCAGCAATATTGGGGGGCTATTGGAGGCCAGTGACAAGGAAGCGGGATCACATTACTATACCGTCTGGACGGTTTATAGATGGTGGGTCATGAAATCGGAACAGACCCGCGCGCGCATTCGCGTGGCCGCGGCCAAAGTGATTGAGCGCGACGGTGCAGGCCATCTTACGCTTGAGAAAGTGGCGGCTGAGGCCGACCTATCGAAGGGCGGGCTCTTGTATCACTACCCGTCCAAAGATGCGCTGCTACAGGGGCTGCTAGACCATCTACTGGAGAATCGCGCCGGGTTAGTTGATGACCTGAGTTCGGCAGAGAGTATGAGTGACGCCGCGCTGCTCAATAGTCTGATTGATGCCGACTTCGACCTCCCCCGGGACGAGCGGATCATGGCGCAGGGTCTGATCGCGGCCTCGGCCGAGAACCCGGAGCTGATCGCTCCCGCCCAGCAACACGTCGAGGCCGTATTCGACCAATTAGGCCTCTCTAAAACCACGGCGACTTCGGCACGCACCATTTTTCTGGCCTCACAGGGGCTCCAGTTTCTGGAGCTGCTGGGCCTGTTGTCACTCAGCACCGCTGAGCGCAACGAGATCCGCCGACACCTCAAGGCGCTGACAGAGGAGCTGGCGCCATGCTGAGAAGTCTATTCGTCACGCTCTGGGTAATAGCCGGACTGTCTGGTTGTGGGGCCGACTCCACTGTCGAGACATACTCTGCGGTGCGGCCCGCTCGCTTGATCACTGTTGGAACTGGAGACCACTCGGCACCCAGCCAGTTTGTCGGCAAGGTGGCACCGGCACATACGGTGGAACTGGGCTTTGAAATCGACGGCACGCTGCAGCAGTTACCCTTACCGGAAGGGGCACTGGTGCAGACCGGCGACATCATCGCGCAATTGAATCCCGAGCGATTCGAGCTGGCGCTGAAAAGCGCGCACGCTGATCATGAGCTGGCGGAAAAAACCTTATCGCGCGTCGAGTCACTCAAAGCCTCTGGCACCGTGTCACAGGCGGAGCTCGATGAGGCCGTGGCGCGGGCCAAACTGACGGGCCTCGCGGTAGAGACGGCGCAAAAAGACCTTGATGACACGTTGCTTCGCGCGCCTTTTGCCGGGCAGCTAACCAAACGCCTGGCAGAAAACTTCTCCCCCGTCGCAAGGCTCTCGCCGGTGATTCGCTTGGCCCCGGTTGAGCGCATCGAGGTCGTGATCGGCGTGCCCGAGCAACTGATGCCGCGACTGAATCCGTCAACCCTGCAAAGTGCTGCCGTGCGCTTCACCGCCGACCCCGATCGTCTATTCGAAGCGCAGTGGCTCGATTATGAGGCCGAGGCAAGCAGAGACACCCAAACTTACGACGTGCGGTTTTCGCTGAACGAAACCCCGCCCTGGCCTGTGTTGCCCGGCATGACCGCCACCGTCTTGTTGTCTATGGCCACACCCGATGACTCCGTCATCCAACTGCCCCTCAGCGCGGTGCAGAGTGACGCGGCAGGCAACTTCTTTGTCTGGACGGTTCAGCGCGACTCGTCAGTTGTGGCCAAGCGACCCATCGAAGTGGGCCTGCCCAGTCGGAAGCGCGTGCCGGTGCTCTCCGGGCTTGAACTCGGCGAACAGGTGGTCGCTGCGGGGGGCGCCTGGCTTCACGACGGTATGCGGGTGCGGCCCCTCGGGGACGGCTGAACCATGTCGCGGTCATCGCTCACCGAATTTGCGCTCGCAAACCCCCTCTATGTGTGGGTCATCGTGCTCACGTGTCTGATCGGCGGACTGGCGGGCGGACAGCGCATCGCGCAGCTGGAGGATCCGCCCTACCCGATCAAGATCGCCTACGTTTTCACCGAGTATCCGGGCGCCTCAACACTGGATGTTGAGCAGGAAGTCACCGAGGTGCTGGAGCGCTCGATCCAAGAGCTTCCCTGGATCGAAAATATTGTGTCGAGATCACTGCCCGGACGCTCAGAGATCGAGATTGAGCTCAATCACTCGGTATCAGCCAGTGATACAGGCCAAATCTGGGATGAGCTACGACGGCGGGTCGCCGAGGCGGCCATGCGTCTGCCAGCCGGCGCCTACCCACCCTGGGTCGAGGATGATTTCAGCGACGTTTATGGCCTGCTCTACGGATTTACAGTCCCCGACGGCTATGACATCGCCACCATTCGAGATGCCGCCCGATTACTCGAAACCGAAATCAAACGTGTCGAGCATGTGGCAAAAGTGCGGGTCGAGGGTGTTCCGGAGGAACAGGTCCAGATTGATTTCGATTACGCACAGCTGCGCCAACTCGGCGTACCTTTTTATCGCATCGTAGAGGCCATCAACAGCGCCTCGGGACTCTTCCCCGCCTCTATGATGGAGTCGGGTGATCAGCGGATGCGCATCGATATTCCGCTGGAGCGGAGCGAGGCAGTGCTCGAGGAACTGCTGATTGCTCTGCCCGGCGAGACGTCCATGATTCGCCTAGGCGACGTGGCCAGCGTCTCCCGCGAAGAGACCAATCTGCCCTCACTGATCGTGCGACACGAAGGGCAGCGCATTTTCGCCCTCGGGATTGCCATCAACGAAACCCAGAATGTCGTTCGGGTGGGCAAGGTGGTGGAAACTCGACTGCTGGAACTGCAGCAGCTCCTGCCTGTGGGCATCGAGATGATTCCGCTTTTTGAGCAGCATCGCCTGGTTGACCGGTCGATCGGACAATTTCTGCTGAACCTCACCGCCTCCATCACCACGGTCATCGCCGCGCTATGTCTGTTTATGGGTTGGCGCGCAGGCGTAATGGTGGGCGCAGTGCTGTTACTGACCGTCACCGGCACCGTCGGCGTGATGGCCGCAACCGGGATCGAGCTACAACGGATCTCGCTGGGCGCCATGATGATCGCGATGGGCATGCTGGTCGACAATGCCATCGTGGTGACAGAGGGCATGATCACCCGCATCAAACAGGGTCTCAGCCCCCGGGAGTCGGCCATCGCTGCGGTGGCCACGACGCGCTTCCCTCTGCTTGCGGCCACGGTTATCGGAATTGCCGCCTTTGCCCCCATTGGCCTGTCGAATGACTCAACGGGTCAGTTTCTGGGTTCGTTGTTCACGGTTTGCGGCATATCGCTGCTATTGAGTTGGGTCCTGGCGATTACGCTGGTGCCCTCCATCGGGATGGCGCTTCTGACCGCCGTGCCGGAGGCTGTGCCCGAGAGCCGCCTCTATGCAGGACCCGTTTTTGTGGGATATCGCAAACTCATGGCATGGGCAATTGACCGGCGCGGTTGGACCACGCTCACCCTGCTGGCTGTCATGCTGTCGAGCATTGTCGGCTTCACGCAGCTGAAGCAGGGATTTTTTCCGGCAACCAGCACGCCGCTGTTCTTTGTGGATCTCTATCAAACCCAGGGCACAGATATCCACGCCAGCGATCGCACGGCTGATCGCGTGCGCAAGCGACTGCTAAACCTCGACGGCGTGACTGAAGTCTCAACGTGGGCGGGGCGGGGCCCTGTTCGCTTCACCATGATCCTGCTCCCCGAGCGGCCCGACCCCGCCTATGCGCAGCTGGTGGTGAACGTCGATGACGTCGAGGCGGTGACGGGGCTGATGGCGCAGACAGGTGAACTGATCGCGTCCGAATTTCCAGAAATTCATCACATGGTGCGGCGCCTCGAGTTCACCAGCAGCACCGCGAGCAAAATCGAGGCGCGCTTTTATGGGAGTGACCGCACCGAGCTGCGCGGGCTCGCAGAGCAGACCATGCAGCACTTCATTGAGCACCGGCTGATTGATCGCAAGATCGATTGGCGGGAGCAACGGCTGTCACTGGCCGTGATGCCAGATCACGCCCGGGCGCGACGCGCTGGCATTCAGTTACCCGACGTCTCGCGGGCTGTGGAGTCGAGCACCGTCGGCACTCCTGTCGGCGTACTGCGTGATGGTGACAAACCCGTTCCCATCGTGGCGCGCATTATGCCGCTGGCTGAAACCGCGACAGAGCTCCTTGAACGTGATCTCTGGAGCGAGAGCACTCAGTCGTTTGTATCGGCTAGACAGGTGGTGTCAGCCGCCGCACTCCGCGCGGAGGACAGCTTTCTGATGCGGCGTAACCGGGTCCGTGCCATTACCGTCCAAGCGAATGCGCCCCCAGGTGAAACCGCTACCAGCGCGTTCAATGCTATCCGTGGCGACATTGAATCTATCCCGCTACCGCCAGGTTATGGACTTGAATGGGGCGGCGAGTACGAGTCGATGAAATTGGCGAACGACATGGTCATCTCGCGCTTTCCGATCGCGCTGCTGGTGATGATCATTGCGACCTTGATGTTGTTTGGGAGTGTGCGGCAAATGCTGGTCACCTGGATGACCGTGCCACTCATCATGGTGGGCGTGTTTATCGGGCTCTTTGTGACTGACCTGTCCTTTACCTTTCCCGCATTGCTCGGACTGTTGAGTCTGGTGGGCATCTTGATCAAGAACTGCGTGATCATGGTAGAAGAG
>JAHEJH010000151.1:2281-5181 GCA_024638905.1 Luminiphilus sp. | reverse complement strand
GCGGGGATCGTGGTGGCACCACTCATGCCCTATCTGGCCAGCCACGTGGGTTGGGTCACCGCGCTCTCAACCGGCACCGTGATGGCCTTCGTCGGCGCCGCGCTGTGGCTCTTTATCCGCGCGGACCGACCCTTCGTTCCAAACACTGCGGCCGCCTGACTCAGCGCCAATAAACGCTAAATTACTTGAAGGCTTTGATGGCCAGCACCAGCCAGCTGAGCATGAGGAGCAGCCCTCCGATCGGCGTAATCATGGCCAGCTGTGTGATGTCTGTCAGCACCAGCGCATAAAGCGAGAACGAGAACAGCAACACACCCGCAGTGAAACCCATCATGGGCAACCGCCATCGGTTCTCATCTGCTTGCGAATGCAGTGCCAGCGCTAAAATGACCGCAGCATGAATCAGGTGATACTGCGCCGCTGTCTCCCAGATATCGATGCGTTCCGGCGAGACCGACGCTTGCAAGGCATGTGCGCCAAAGGCACCAGCGGCCACCCCGGTGGCACCTAAAAGGCCTGCGATCAGCAGATATCGGTTCACTAGCAGCGACCTGTCACAAGATTGATGCCCGATCCTCCTCACGGGGGATCCGCCAGGGCTTGCCCTCGCACTGAGCGCGATTAGGGCAATGCGCGGTGCACCCTCGGCAGGGCAATGTCTCAGGTGGGGCCGTTTGGGGTGACTCGCTCATAACTTTCATTGCCTTTGCGCGGAGGATGCGGACAGGCCGGACTGTAGCGCATCCCAAGCCTGAACGCCCAGTTTAGGCCGATCGACATCGGTGGCGCGGTTGCATAAGGACCACTGAAGGCACCCTGTGCACATCCGAATTCACTAATGTGGAGTAGAATCAGCGCTTGAGCGGCGGTGGTTGACACTTTGCTTGGCGGCTCGGGGCAATGCCCGATTCGCGGCTACCGAATGCTGGGCTACTCATAACGATGAGAATTGTGATGGATGGTGAGAGTGACGGCGGATATGAACCGACTGCTGACATTACATAGGCTGATTGCGCTGGCGACAGCGCTGTTGGGTACCACGTTGCTGGGCTGCAACGACAGTGCAAGCAATGCTGGGGTGCGCTACGGCGGCCAGGCCGCTGCCGTGCCCGTGATGACGGTTCCTGCAACGCTCACCGATCTGCGTGAAACCCTCACCTCGGTGGGCACCACCCGGGCGCTCAAAAGCGTCTCGGTCTATGCCGAAACCTCGGGCCGCGTCACCGCGGTTGCGATTGATGCCGACACCGCGGTCGCCGAGGGTGACTTGCTCCTGCAACTCGATGACCGAGATGAAACTTTGGCAGTGGAGCTGGCCACCGTGAAACTCGCGGACGCAGAGCGACTGGTTACACGCTATACGACCGTCAACGCCCGCGACGCCAATATTCCCGAGAGCCAGCTCGATGACGCCAGAGCCGCGGTAGACAGTGCCCGCATTGCGCTGGAGCAAGCACGGGTCGATCTCGACCGACGCCGCATTACCGCGCCCTTCAGCGGTCGCGTAGGCATCACCGAGATCGATGTGGGAGACCGGATCGATACCAGCACCTTAGTTACGACTATCGATGACCGCAGCCTATTGCTGGTGAACTTTTCAGTGCCTGAGCTGTATGTGGATCGCGTCACGCGAGGCACACCGGTAGATGTGCGACTGTGGGACGCCGCCGACGCGCCGGTATCCGGCGAGATTGTCGCAGTGGATTCGCGTATCGATATCAACTCCCGGGCATTCATCGCCCGTGCGGCCATCGACAACGCAGCTGATCGCTTCCGGCCCGGTATGGCGTTTGAAATCAGTCTCAGTGCTTCCCGCGGTGCCTTTCTTTCCGTGCCCGATGTCGCGGTGCAATGGGGCGCAGACGGCGCCTACGTCTGGGTCGCCGAAGAAGGGCGCGCCGCCAAACGGGAGGTTCGTTTGGTGAAACGACTCGCGGGCGCGATCCTGATTGAGGGTGAATTAGCCGAGGGCGAACCCGTGGTCATGGAAGGGGTTCAATCGGTTCGCGCGGGCGTGGCACTCAAACCGCTTAGTGACAATCTGAACCCCACCGACAATGGCTGAATCAGACATTCCGATCAAAAGGGGTTTACCCGAGCTGGGGGTTCGCAGACCCTGGCTGGTGCTGGTGCTCAATCTTTTGGTCGCCATCGGCGGTATTGCCGCGCTGTTAGCGATTGAGGTGCGGGAACTCCCCGACGTGGACCGGCCTGTTGTATCAGTAAACGCCTTCTTGCCGGGCGCCTCCCCTGAAACCATGGACTCGGAAGTCACCCGACTGCTCGAAGGGGCTGCGGCCCGCGTCTCCGGCGTGATGAACATCAACTCCTCGAGCGAGGAAAACAACACCCGCATATGGATCGAGTTCCGCCCGGAAATCGATACCGATCAAGCCGCTTCCGACGTGCGCGAGGCGATCAGTCGCATCGAGCGCGATCTGCCGGATGCACTGGAGCAACTCTCGGTTTACAAAGCCGACGAGCGCGCCGGAGAAATCATGCGCATCGCCGTTCGGTCATCTGTCCATACCGATGAAGAACTGAATCGCTTTGTGGAACAGGACATCGTCCCGCGCATTGTGTCGCTGCCCGGCGTCGCGGATGCTTCGCTACTGGGCTCCCGTCAGCGCGTGTTGCGGATCATCCTCGATCCCCTGCGCCTCACCAGTTACGGACTTACCGTCGCCGATGTGGCCGCGGTGCTCCAAGCCGCGCCCCTAGACGTGCCAGCGGGCAGCTTCCGTGCGGGAGACCAGCAGTTGTTGGTCCGTGCTGACGCCGCGGTGACCAGCGAGGAAGATATCGCGGCCCTGATTATTCGCGATGAAATTCGCATCGGTCAGGTAGCAAAAGTCGCGTTCTCCCCAGAAGACGCCAACAGTTTTGTGCGGCTCAACGGC
>JAHEJH010000151.1:0-2271 GCA_024638905.1 Luminiphilus sp. | reverse complement strand
CGTTGGCATCAGCGTCATACGCCAGGCAGGCTCCAACACCGTGCGCATTGCCGACGGGGTCCGTGTTGCGGTGGCCGATATCAATACCCGGATCGAGGGTGTGGACCTCCGTATCAGTTCTGACGACTCGATTTTTATTCGAGGCTCGGTCAGAGAAGTTGTCACAACGCTACTCATTTCTATTCTGGTGGTGATTGGCACGATCCGGCTGTTTACGGGCTCGATGCGCCTCACACTGATCCCTGCAATCGCCATTCCTATCTCTCTGTTGGGTACTTTGGCAGCCAGTTGGGCGCTAGGCTTTTCGATCAACATCCTGACGCTGCTGGCACTGGTGCTCGCAGCAGGGCTGATTGTTGATGACGCCATCGTGGTCCTGGAAAGCGTGCAGCGCCAGCGGGCCGACGGGACCGGGCCCAGTGCCGCCGCTGTAGTGGGCACGCGCAAAGTGTTTTTTGCGGTGATCGCCACCACCGCCGTCCTGATCGCGGTCTTTGTGCCCATCGCTTTCCTGCCTGGCACCGCCGGCAGGCTTTTTCAGGAGTTCGGCCTGGTACTCGCGGTCGCCGTGGCGATCTCTTCTTTTGTCGCACTCAGTCTGGTGCCCGCGGTCATGGCGCGCCTCCCCGCCTCCGCGCCCCGACAGCGCCGAGTGAGCGATTGGGGCAATCGACTGGCGCAGTCATACCATGCATCGCTCAAGATGGTGCTCAACGCACCCCGCCGCACGGCATCGATATGTGTGCTGGCCGCGGCTAGCGCTGCGGGGCTTTACACGCTGCTTGATCAGGAACTGTTGCCGGCAGAGGACCGCGGCACCATTTACCTATTTGCCAAGGGTCCCGACGGCGTGGGCCTTAATTACACCGAGCGGCAGGCAGACCGCATGGAAAATATCCTCATACCGCTGTTGGAGCGGGGTGAAATCATCGCGCTTTTCACCGTGGTGGGGCGCTGGGACCCCAACAACGTATTCATGCTGGCCAAGCTCGCCGACTGGCGGGAGCGGGAGCGCAGTCAGCAGGAAATCGCCGCCGACCTGAAGCCACTTTTTGCCGATCTGCCCGGCGTCACTACACGCATCTTCAGCGCCAACTCACTGAATCTGAGAGGTGCATCGAGCGGCGGCCTGAGTGTGGCGCTCCTCGGCACCGACTACGACGAGATCTACGCCGCAGCCCGGGAATACACCGAACAAATTCGGTCGAAACTCGACTCGGTGAGCCGCCCCCGCATCGGCTATGACCCCTCGCAACCGCAGCTCTCGGTTGAGATCGATCGTGAGCGGGCCTCTGACCTCAATATTCCCCTAGAAGACGTGGCGCAAACGCTGCGCGTAATGGTGGACGGTGCGCGCATTGTCGACTTGAACGCCGATGACGAGACCGTGCCGATTATTCTGGAAGCCGGTTCAGACAAAATTCGCGATCCCAGCGACTTGGTGAACCTTTACGTTCGCACTCGATCCGGCGCCCTGGTGCCGCTGTCGAGTATTGTGCGCTTGGACGAGCGCGGTGTGGCCAGCCAGCTCGACCGGCGAGAACAGCGGCGCGCCATCGAGATCGATGTCGAGATTCAACCGGGCTTCGCGATGCAAACCGCGGTAGATGATCTGTTTGAGCTCGCTGACGAAGTGCTGCCCGACAGCGTGACCCTGATCACCCGGGGCGAGGCCGCGGCGCTCGCGGAGACCAACCGCGAGACGCTGATCACCTATGGCTTTGCTCTGCTCATCGTTTTTCTGGTGCTGGTCGCGCAGTTCGAAGGCGTGACCTCGGCGTTAGTGATTATGGCGATCGTGCCCTTCGGATTAGCTGCGGCGATATGCGCCCTATTCCTGACTGGCACCTCGCTCAACATCTACTCTCAGGTGGGATTGGTGATGCTCATCGGTCTCATCGCCAAAAACGGCATCCTCTTGGTGGAGTTTGCGGATCAACTCCGTGACCGGGGCTTTGCGGTGCGTGAGGCGATCGAGGAAGCGGCGCGCATCCGGCTGCGCCCGATTGTGATGACGTTGGTGTCGACGGTGCTCGGTGCTCTGCCCTTGATACTAGCCTCAGGACCAGGCTCTGAGGCACGTTCTGCAGTGGGCTGGGTGGTGTTTGGCGGCATGGGTCTTGCGACGTTCTTCACCTTGTATCTCACCCCCGTGGCGTATCTCGGCATTGCCCGCTTTGCCAAATCGCGGGCCGCTTCTGGCAAGCAGCTCCATCAGGAGCTGGCGCAGGAAGGCCTGCAGGAATAACAACCACTGACGGCGCCGGTCAT
>JAHEJH010000138.1 GCA_024638905.1 Luminiphilus sp. | reverse complement strand
GGCGGGCTTGACGGTACTCCGATCAGCGATTCACGCCAATTCGGGGTGTCGTGCCAATACAGAGGCTTTGAAATCAGCCGGCATGGGACAGCTCTTGCGGGTGGCCTTATCGACGAAGACATAAGTGAAGCTGCCTTTGCCCGCCATCTCTCCAGTACGCTGATTGTGCATGGTGAAACCAATCACGATGCTGGAATTACCCACCCGCTCTGCGGCAACCTCCACCTCAAGCGTGTCACCAGCGAGACTCTCACCCAGAAAATCCATGTTGGCGTTGACCGTAAAGGTCAGAAAGTCAGGATTCACCACATCCGCTACGTCGAGCCCCAGCTCCTGCCAGTACTCTCCCAAGACCTCGTCCGCAAAAACAAAGTAGTTGCCGAAGAAGGCGTGTCCATTCGCATCGGTATCGGCAAAACGCACCTTGATATTGCCGCGGTAAGCATTCGACATGTGTTGGCTCCTACTAGCTCGTCGACGGTGACTGGCGGGCGACGATTATGCCGACTTGATGCCATCAGGTCATCCACCCAAGGCGGCACTACAGAGATGCGTAAAAGAGACACGTAAAAATGACGTTCGCTCCAGCCCAGAGCCTGTCATCTTGCGAACAGAAGCCTTATCATTCCGCGCTTTCCGCTGGGGCCCCCGGCATTTTTCGCTGAAAACAGGAATCACAGCATGAACACCACCACTCTTGTCGCCGCCTTTGTTGTCGTCGTCTCGGGTTTAATTTGGATCGGCACCCAGAGTAATGACGCGGACTGGACTGGCAATCGCAACCAATGCGTTGGCGAGTGCTACGAAGATTGGAAAGCCGGTAATGATGGTGGCATTGCTGCTATTGAGCAGAGCAAGCAGGCTGCGCTGGCGGCTGCGTCCCCCGAGGCATTAGGCGAAAAATATTACGGTCAGTGCATTGCCTGTCACGGCAGCCGTGGCGAGGGCGGCATCGGGCCGATGCTGGCAGGACAAGCCGCTTCAGACATCGTCGCGAAGCTGACCGCCTACCGGGCGGGTGAAGAGCGCGGTGCCCAGTCTGCGATGATGTACCCGGTTGCCAAACCCATGACCGACGCTGACCTCGACAATATCGCTGCCTTCGTCGCAAGCCTGTGATCTCGCATTCGGATACGCACGATACCGCTCGCGGCCATGAGCGCGCCGCCGCGCGCACCCCGGCGCCCGCCTCAAACAACAGACATTATTGCGCCACCACGCCGGGCTCTGTCCTCACCACTCAGTCGACGGTGAAGCCACTGATTTTCACGCTACTGTGGGCGCTGACGCTGTCGACCAGCACCTATGCGCTGGCCTGGGAAGCGACCATCGAACGCGATGCGCTGGGGGTCCCCCACATATTTGGCGAAACCGATGCCGACATGGCCTACGGCCTTGCATGGGCACAGTCCGAGGACGGCTGGGAAATCCTCGAGGAGACCCTACCCTACTACCGTGGCAATGCCGCCAGCTTCTTCGGCCGCGATGCCGCCGTCACCGACTATCTGATCCAGTGGCTCGGTTTTTGGGAGGTGATCGACAGGGACTACGACACCTTACTCAAACCCGAAACCCGCGAATACCTCGACGCGTTTGCAGCGGGTTTCAACGACTTTGCGGCCCGACATCCCGAGCGGGTCAACCTCGACGTGCTGCCAGTGACGCCACAGGATGTGATTGCGGCGCATATGTTCCGGCATCCCCTGTTTTACGGATTTGAGAAGCCGCTCACCGAGCTGCGGGCCGAAACGCGACAACAGGAAGTGAGTCCCGCACCGCAACTGCCGAATACCGCCATTACATTAGGCTCTAACGCGACAGCTGTTGCCCCGTCGCGCAGCAGCGATGGCTCCACCCTGCTCATGATCAACTCCCACCAGCCGCTGACCGGGCCCGTTTCGTGGTACGAGGTCCACCTGCAGAGCGGGGACGGACTCAACGTTATGGGCGGCCTGTTCATTGGCTCTCCCGCCTTGGGCGTGGGCTTTAATGAGCACCATGGCTGGGGCGCAACGGTTAACCAGCCCGACCTGGTTGATGTCTATGTACTGGAGATGGACCCCGAGGATGACAACCGCTATCGGGTAGACGGCCAGTGGTTGGAGTTAGAGGCCTTTGATATCCCAATCAAAGTGTTGCTTTGGGGATGGCTCCCCTGGACCGTCAAGGAGGAGGGCTACCGCTCAATTCATGGCCCGGTAATGAAAACAGACCACGGCACCTATGCGGTGCGTTATGCCGGCATGGACGAGATTCGTCAGGTCGAGCAGTGGTTGGCCATGAGTGCTGCGACATCTTTTGATCAGTGGCGAGAGGCGATGGCGCTGCAGCACATTGCCAGCTTCAATTTCGTATACGCCAACGCCGACGGCGATATCCATTTCGTGCACAACGCCATGATGCCGCGCCGTGCCGCCGGCTGGCAGTGGGATCAATATTTACCCGGTGATCGGCGAGATCTCATCTGGGACGACTATCTCTCCCCCGATGAACTGCCCAGCGTGACCAATCCGCCCTCGGGTTACGTTCATAGCGCTAACCAATCTCCTTTTCAGGTCAGCGAAGAGGGCAGTAACCCAGTGAAGTCTGACTATCCGATCGAAAGCGGCTGGCCGACGCGCATGACCAACCGCGCCGTGCGCGGGCTGGAACTGCTGAATGCCGACACGTCGATTTCCTTCGATGAGTTCAGCGCCATCAAGCATGACAATGCCTATTCACCTCGATACCGGGGCTACGCTTATTTGTCGTCGGTGGCGGAGCTTGAACCCAACGGCCCGGAAGAGGCACAGGCACTGTCACTGATTCGCAACTGGGACTTGCATACCGATACTGCCAATCGGAGCGCGGCACTGGGTGTCTGTATATTGCTCGAAGAGTGGCAAGCGGAGCGCACGGGGAACGCACTGCCTGACGCGCGCGAGACCCTGCATACCTGTATGGATTCTGTTCGTGACGTTGCGGGGCAGTTGGATCCTGAATGGGGCACAGTGCAACAACACGGCAGGGGTCAACGCACCTGGCCGGCCGCCGGCGGGCCCGACACGCTGCGCGCCATGTACGCCGAGCAACTGGAAGACGAGGACGATTTTCTGACCGTGGTGGCCGGCGATGGCCTGTACTACCTCATTGAGTGGAACGCTGAGGGTGAACAAACGATTCGCGGCACGCACCAATACGGCAGCCAGATGACCGACGAGTCTTCGCCCCACTACCTCGATCAGGCCGAGCCCTTCTCACAGGAAATCATGAGAGCTCCCGGTTTTTATCCAGAGAATCGCTCTGCCACTTCGAGGCGATATACTGTCTCCAGTGCTGACTAGCGGCACGCAGGGTCGCTGATTCAGGGCGACGTCGTTCGCCGCGGTGCACGGGCGCCAGCGCCGACGTAGCCCACCCAACCGGAGAGAACCGCCATGAATGGCGCTGAATCACTGATTAATGCCCTGGCGGAACACGGCGTCGACGCCTGCTTTGCCAACCCGGGCACCTCCGAGATGCAGCTGGTGGCCGCGCTCGACAAGCAGCCGGACATCCGCGCGGTGCTCTGTCTCTTTGAGGGCGTGGTCACGGGTGCTGCCGATGGCTATGGCCGCATGGCCGACAAGCCCGCGCTCAATTTGTTGCACCTCGGCCCGGGCTTTGCCAATGGCATGGCCAACCTGCACAACGCGCAACGCGCCGGATCGCCGGTTCTCAACATGGTGGGCGATCACGCGACGGATCACCTGCAGCACGATGCACCGCTCACGAGTGACATCAAAGGCATGGCCACACCCGTGTCGCGCAGCTTTCGCGTCTCTGACAGCGCTGCGGGGCTAGCGCAAACCGGTCTTGATGCCCTCGCGGCCAGCCTGAGCCACAACGGCACCATCAGCACCTTTGTTGTGCCCGCTGACCACGCCTGGACAGACACCGACGAGCTGCCATCGGCAATGCCTGAAACACCGCTGGCGAAAATCTCGGATACGACGATCAGTGAGATCGCGGCGCAGTTGCAGTCGGCGTCAAGTAGCTGCCTGTTTATGGGTGGCCGCACTCTTAGAGAGGACGCACTGCATCAGGCGGGCCGCATAGCGGCCGCCACCGGTTGCCGGTTGGTGACCGAGACCTTCTTTGCGAGGCAAGCGAGGGGTGTGGGGCGCGTACCCACCGAGCGTTTGGCCTATTTTGGCGAGGCCGCGACCGAGCAGTTGGCGGGTACGGACTTGCTGGTACTGGCCGGGACCAAGGCGCCGGTCTCCTTTTTCGCCTATCCGGATAAGCCCAGCGTCTTGGCGCCCGCGGCAGCGACTCAATGCACACTGGTCGACCGTGACAGCGACGCGCTCGACGCACTCAAGCGGCTGGCCGATTACCTGGATGCGCCCGCCTCGCCCGATGTCGTGACTGATCATGCTGACTACTCGCTGGGAGACGGCGCGATTGACGCCAGTGAGCTCGGCAAAGTCGTCGCCAATCGTTTGCCCGAGCACGCGATTGTCTGTGATGAGGGCGCGACCAATGGGCTCGGCGCGTTTTTGCTGACCGCCAACGCGGCACCCCATGATTGGCTGACGCTCACTGGCGGCGCGATCGGTCAAGGTTTGCCGCTGGCCGTTGGTGCGGCGATCGCGTGCCCTGATCAAAAAATCATTGCGCTCGAGGCCGATGGCTCGGGTATGTATACGGTGCAGGCGTTGTGGACCATGGTGCGCGAGCAGCTCGATGTCACCGTCGTGCTGTTGAACAACCGGTCCTATGCCATTCTGAATATTGAACTGAGCCGCGTCGGCGTCGAGCAGCCGGGCCCGACGGCGCTGTCGCTGCTCGATCTCAGTAATCCGGATCTCGAGTGGACCGATATCGCGAGGGGTATGGGCATGCAGGCGATCAAAGTCGAGACG
Organism: Luminiphilus sp.; assembly: GCA_024638905.1. Classification (GTDB taxonomy): domain Bacteria; phylum Pseudomonadota; class Gammaproteobacteria; order Pseudomonadales; family Halieaceae; genus Luminiphilus. The sequence goes on along the minus strand of JAHEJH010000138.1, from coordinate 354 downwards.
GTGGCGGCACTTGATCAGGCCTTTGCCGATGCCATGGAGCAGAAAGGGCCCTGCTTGATCGAGGTAATGCTATAGCGCTGACTCCAAGCGCACCAAAGCGGCCGCGCTGAACGGCGACCTGGATCAAACACTCACATCAGCGAAGCAGACCTGCAAAGTTGATTAGCAGAAAGAGCCTCCCCACTCTGTCCCGCCCGGGCACGAGTGAGGCGTGCGATATCGCTTAGGCGAAAGTTTCTCCCGCCGCGATTTTCTCGCCAACGATAGCCGGTGCATCGAAGCGATCACCGTATTGGCTAGCAAGCTCAGCACAACGTGTGCTGAAACGCTCGAGCCCATAGGTGTTCACGAACT
>JAHEJH010000133.1 GCA_024638905.1 Luminiphilus sp. | reverse complement strand
TGCCCCACTCCAATGCCAGTTTTTCAACCTGATGACCCGAGGCGATATGCGCCAGCACCTCTTCACTATCGAGAGGCACGCCTCGCACTTTTACCGAGCTTCCCTCGTCGCGCTGATCGGCAAAATCGGCCTCGTCGCCCAGCTCGATCGTATCGGGAACACCGCCCTGCATCAGCCACTGCGTCATCATGTGGGCGGGGGCCTTTTGGGTTTCGGGCAGTACAGCAGGCAGGTTGCCAAGTGCCTCGCGCAGATGGTTGAGCACCTCTTCCGAGCGCCCGGCGCTACTGCTGTCGATCCAGATCCAACCGGCCTGATCGGCGATGATGGCGCGGATCGTGCTGGAACGGGAAAAAGCGCGGGGCAACAGATCCTGCGTCACTTCATCGGTCACCGCCAGCCGCTCACGGCGGCTGACCTTGCGCCCCTGCGCCTTGGCAATTTGCGCACAGCGCTCATTGGCTTGCTCGCGTACTACCGTCGCAGGCAGGAGCTTCTCTTCCCGCTTGAGACGCACCATCCAGTAAGGTCCAGCTACGTGCACCAGCGCCGAAGCGGCGTCATCTAACGCCGGCACCCACCCCAAGCTACTCGCCTGAGCGGGTGTGCAGCTTGAGAAAGTGCGCGTTTGCAGACGCCGCTCAAGCTCCTCGGCGTCGATGCCGAGGCGGTTGGGTAAACGGTAAGGGCGAAGCGCGCGGAACCACATAAAAATTATCCAGAGGGTGTCATGTTCGAGGGCCGCGCAGTGTATCGCAGTCTTCGCCAGCAGGTAGGACTTGGCCTAAAATCTCGGTACCTACACCGGGAGCACCTTATGCGATACCTCCACACGATGATCCGCGCCGCCAATCTCGATGACACCCTCGACTTCTTTGTCGACAAACTGGGGCTGGTCGAGGCCTACCGGTATGACAACGACGCCGGCCGCTTTACGCTGGTCTTTCTTAGCGCCCCGGATGATCTGGAAGGCGCCAAATCCCGGCAGGCACCACTGGTAGAGATCACCTACAACTGGGACTCCGAGACCTACGACGGCGGGCGCAACTTTGGGCACCTTGCTTATCAGGTCGACGACATCTACGCGACATGCCAACAGCTCTTGGATAAAGGCGTGACGCTGAACCGCCCACCCCGCGACGGGCGAATGGCGTTTATCCGCTCACCCGACGGGATCTCGATTGAGTTATTGCAGTCCGGTGACGCACTGCCGCTGCAGGAGCCCTGGCAGTCGATGGAGAATATCGGCGAGTGGTAACGCTCAGCGGCTGAGAAAAGCCAACATCCAGCGCGCGACGCGGTCACCCTCGTGCTCGCGCGTCTCGAAGCTCGCCATGCCCTCTGCCACGCGCTCAGCGCCGATCATGTCGTGGCGCAAGCTCATGATCTCTCGGGAGTAGTCCGGTATGAATTCGGGGTGGCCCTGAAAAGTCAGGATGTGCTGCCCAAGGGTCATGCCCGCCACCTCGCAGTGTTCATTGCTCGCGATCTGCTGGGCGCCGGGGGGCATGGCCATCACCTGATCCTGATGTGAGGCAAGCAGACAAAATTGATCGCCGTCGGCCAGATCAAATACTGCTTGGTCGACGTTGTAGCAATTCACGCCCACACCCCAGCCCTTGTCGGACTTGCCCACCGAGCCGCCGAGTGCCTGCGCCACCAGCTGGTGGCCAAAGCAGATACCGATCACTTTGCACCGGGCAGCGTGGCACTGGCGCACGAAGCCTTCCAACGCGCGGATCCAGTCCTTGTCGTCGTAAACACTGCTCTTGCTACCGGTGATTAAAAAGCCATCCGCGGCCTCGACGCTGTCAGGCAATTCACCGTCCTCTACGTTCCAGGTAGTAAACGTCAGTGCGCTGTCCTCGGCCAGCAGCAGACGCTCGAACATATCCGGGTACTCACCGAAGGTCGGCACCCACTCTGGCCTGACGGAATCGGTGCGCAAGATACCGATGTGCATACGTCTGCTCTCCACTACAACTATTAGCCCGCGCGAAGGCCGCCGCGGCGCGCCAGCGTACGCCAACTTGGCAATTCTGACAAAGTCATCAAACTGACACGGCCTCGTCACAAAAACGCCACTTTCCCCGGCTAATTTAGATGGCATGGCGATTCTGTCGACGTTGCACCAGTGGGACGCGCGACTGTTGAAACGGCTCTTTCAACAGGGGCAGCGACGACGCTCAGTGATACGGCTCTCTAAAATCGTGTCCCGAAGTGGCGATGGGTATCTGCAAGTCGCCTTCCCTATCACCGCCTGGTTGCTCGCTTCGCCCGCAGCCTCTGCGTACACCACCGCCCTAGCGCTGGCCTTTATCATCGAGCGAACGATCTACCTGATACTTAAGAATGGCCTCCAGCGGCGGCGGCCACAGGAGGTCATGCCAAGCTTCAAGTCGCTGGTGGTGCCATCGGATCGGTTCAGCTTTCCCTCGGGGCATACCTCGGCGGCATTCTGCCTGGCCACCATGACGGGCATTTCCTTTGGCGGTCCCTTCCTGACCCTCTATGGATGGGCATGCGCCGTTGGGGTGTCACGGGTTTTATTGGGGGCGCATTTTCCGGGCGACACCATTGCCGGTGCGATGATCGGTAGTGGGATCGCCATAACGGTCGCCTCGCAACTGGGCCTGCTCTAGGAAAAGCCACTTGCGCATTCTCTATGGGGTTCAGGCGACGGGGCAGGGTCATATCAGCAGAGCCCGCGCCATGGCTCAGGCCTTCAAACAACATCCTGATGTTGACGTCACTTGGCTCTTTTCAGGTCGACCGCGAGAGCGTCTGTTTGACATGGAGCCGTTCGGGGACTTCCAACACCGCGCCGGACTGACCTTTGTCACAGAAGCTGGTCGGCTTCGATATCGAAAGACCATCATGGCCAATCGCTATTGGCAATTCGCTCACGATGTGCAGCGACTCGATGTCAAAGCCTACGACCTAGTTGTCACTGACTACGAACCGGTCACCGCCTGGGCCGGCAAACTGAAAAAGCAGCCGGTACTGGGAATCGGACATCAGTACGCCTTTGGTAAAAACACGCCCGTCGAGGGACGCTCTCTTGCCCAGCACGCCGTCATGTCTTTGTTCGCGCCTGTAACGCGTGGCGTCGGGCTGCACTGGTCCGACTTTGGCGACAACGTGCTGCCGCCGATTCTCGATCTGCCACCCGCTCCGACAGTCGCGGCTAACGATCATATTCTGGTCTACTTACCCTTTGAAGATCAGAGCGCAGTCACAAAATGGCTCAACGGATTCTCAGAGCATCGCTTCCTGCAGTACGCGAATACACTGCCTAATGACGAACAAGGTAATGTTGGTCGTCGCACCGCGAACATCACAGGCTTCAAGTCTGACCTTGCAAGTGCACGCGGGGTTGTCTGTAATTGCGGCTTCGAACTGATCTCGGAGTGTTTGCATTGGCGCAAACCCGTTCTCACACGGCCCCTGGCAAAACAGATGGAGCAACTCTCCAACGGCGCAGCACTGGAAGCCTTGGGTTATGCGACCGTCATGCGCCAGATCGACAACGAGCTGGCCGCACGCTGGTTAACCGCATCCCCGACAGCGCCGATCCTGTCTTTTCCCAACGTCAGCGCGACGCTGGCAAGTTGGCTCGCCGATGGCGCAAAAACCCCAGTCGCCACACTGGGAGAAGCGCTATGGAGGGAGTCCGCCGCCGTCTGACGCTGGCAGCATTGATGCTGTCCAGCGCCCTGAATGCCGCCGCCGTCGCTGCAACAGACTATGTTGGCAACGCCGCCTGCGCTGGCTGCCACGAGCAGGCTAATGCCGACTGGGCAAACTCCCACCATGATCTGGCGATGCAAGAGGCCACGCCCGAGACGGTCCTGGGCGACTTCAACAACGCGACGTTTGATTATTTTGGCGTGACCACGACCTTCAGCCAAAAAGGGAACGCCTTTTTCATCGAGACCGATAACGCCGCGGGTGAGCTGGAAACGTATCCGGTCGAGTATGTTTTTGGGGTTGAGCCCCTGCAGCAATATTTATTACCCCTTGGTAACGGTCGCTTGCAGGCGCTCTCGGTCGCCTGGGATACCCGACCCGAAAGCGAAGGCGGGCAACGGTGGTATCACCTCTACCCCGACGAACACATCGCGGCCGGAGACCCACTGCACTGGACGGGCGGATTCTTTAACTGGAATACCAGCTGTGCGGAATGCCACAGCACCGACGTTGAAAAGCGCTATGACGCGGTAAACGATCGGTTTGATACCCACTACGAGCAGATCGATGTGGGCTGCGAGGCCTGTCACGGGCCGGGCAGCGAGCACCTTGAGCTCGCCGACTCAGGAACACTGTCTCCCACTCAAACCGGGTTTGAGATGAGCCTCAAGGCGAGAGGCACATGGCAATGGGCTGAAGGCACCGATATCGCGCAACGCAGTGAGCCCCTGACCTCGAACCACCAGATTGATAGCTGCGCGCGCTGTCACGCGCGGCGCGGGACCCTGGGCGAGTACCACCCGGGTAAGCCCCTGTTAGATACCCATCGCCTGGCCATCATCGAAGAGCCGCTCTACTGGCCCGATGGGCAGATCCGCGACGAGGTCTATGTTTACGGCTCATTCATTCAGAGCAAGATGCATCAGGCCGGGGTGGCCTGCACCAATTGTCATAACCCGCACAGCAACCAACTGGTTGTCGAGGGCAATAGCGTATGCGCCCAGTGTCATCTGGCCAGTACTTACGATAACCCCACACACCACCGACATCAGATTGCGTCGGCCGGTAGCGCCTGCGTGGACTGCCATATGCCGAGCCAGCTTTATATGGGTGTCGACTCGCGGCGCGATCACAGCATGCGCATCCCGCGGCCTGATCTTTCTATGAGCACAGGCGCACCCAATGCCTGCAACCAATGCCACACCGACCAGAGTGCGGACTGGGCCTACTCGGCCTTGGTGGATTGGGGTGTGCGCTTCGCAGACCGCAGGAACCACCCCGCACGCGCGTTTCATGCCGCCGGCCGTGGCGATGTGCGCGCCGCACCGGTGCTGTTAGAAACCGCCAACAATGCAAACAACACCGCCATACTGCGCGCCTCCGCGATTACCCAGCTGGGCCGGCTCCTTCCAGAGAGGCTGATGCCCGCTCTCCCACTTTGGCTTGAGAGCGATGACCCCTTGATTCGTCTGGCAGCGGCGGAGGCAACGGCACAACTACCGCCGGAGCAACAGCGGCAGCGCCTGCTGCCACTGAGCGAAGA
>JAHEJH010000115.1 GCA_024638905.1 Luminiphilus sp. | reverse complement strand
ACTCCCTTCAGGCGGTTCTATTGTGCTGGACCCCACCGAGGCGCTGATCTCCATTGACATCAACTCCGCTCGAGCGACCAAGGGCAGTGATATCGAGCAGACGGCGCTGCAAACCAACCTAGAGGCGGCAGATGAGATTGCACGCCAGCTGAGGCTTCGGGATTTGGGCGGGCTGGTCGTGATTGATTTCATCGACATGTCCTCTAACCGGAACCAGCGCGCGGTGGAGAACCGCATCCGCGAGGCGCTTGAGGTGGACCGGGCGCGCATACAGGTGGGGCGTATTTCTCGCTTTGGCCTGCTGGAGATGTCCCGGCAGCGTCTTCGCCCTTCACTGGGCGAGACCAGTGGCATTGTGTGCCCCCGTTGCACCGGTCAGGGCACGATCCGCACCACCAAGTCTCTGGCGCTGGCGATTCTGCGCCTGATGCAGGAAGAGGCGGTTAAAGAGCGCACCGGCGAGGTACAAGCGATTGTGCCTGTAGACGTGTCGGCGTTTCTACTGAATGAGAAGCGTGGTGAGATCAACGACATTGAATCCCGCAGCGGTGTGCGCATTGTCGTGGTCGCAAGCCCCTACCTTGATACGCCTCATTTTGAAGTGCGGCGCTTGCGAGACGACGAGGTCGACGAGTCAAGAAAGCTCAGCATTGACATTGAACTTCCCTCGCCCACCGAGCCAGCCGTGGATGCCGCCAACGAACCCGCGGTATCGGCGCCCGAGGCACTGGTCAGAGGTGTGACGCCCGATGCGCCCGCGCCCGAGGTCAGCCCCAAAGAGAAGCCTGCCGAAAAGAGCCAACGCCAATCCCGCGGCGGCCAGCGACAGCGAAACCACAAACCGGCACAACCCGGACTGCTCGCGCGGCTCTGGGCAATGCTGTTTGGCGGTGACTCTCAGCCTAAATCGAAACAGCGCCAGGGAAATCGCGGCGGCAAGGGTGCGCAAAACCGAAATCGGTCCCGTAACCGATCCGGTGACCGACAGCGCGACGACCGCAAGGACGGCGACAACAACCGTCAGCGCAACCGCGGCGGCAGAAACGACCGGGACAATCGACGCAACGGCAGAAACCGCAAGCCCGAGGGTGACGAGGCGGCGAACACACAGCAGCAGGCCGCCCAGGTCGACACAGACAACACCGGTGGCGAGCAAAACGGAGAGCAGCCCAAGCGCTCTCGGCGCCGACGCGGGCGTCGCGGAGGCCAACGCCACAACGATCGGCCGGCCAATGAAGCGACGGAAAGCGCAACCGAGAACACCACAGACAACGAAACCACCGAGGCGGTTGCAGAGCCTAGCGGTGAGTCGCATCGACGACGTCCTGCTGACAGGCGCAACGAGGGACGGCGCCGACGTCAGCGTCAGACCGTTGAATCAGAAGCCGCCGCAACCGAGGCAGCGGAAAGCACAGCCGCAACCGAGGTAGCGAAAAGCACCCCCGCAACAGCCAGCGCAGAAGAAGCCCCGGCGTCTGCGGAGCAAGCCGCGCCTGCGGTTGAGGTGGCCTCCTCGGAAGCACTTAGCGCCGCTTTTGCAGAGCCAGAGACCGAGGCTTCTGAAGCTATAGAAGCAGTGAACGAAGCGGTCGCAGAAGACGCTCCGGCAGCGGAAACGGTCGAGGCCCCTGCGCAGGAGCAAGCTGACCCGACGGTTTCTGAGCCTGCTGTCATGGAAGAGCCGGTAGCGGTCACCGCAACGGCACAAACGCCCGTTGAGGAAGCGCCTGAACAACACAGTGACTCGACAGCAGGCGTAACTGACGCGGGACGTGCCCTGAACGATCCGCGCATTGCGCCGAAGCCTGTCACGGACACCTCTGTCAGCACCGAGCTGGGTGAGCTTTTTGCCACCCCGGAGGCGCCGCCGGTGACGGTCGTGCAACAGGAAGTGTCGCGAGCCAGCAACGATCCGCGAGGACCCAGAGCGGCCTGATCGGCAACGAAGAAACTTGATCGCAGAGAGCGCGGCGATATAATGCGCGCTCTTCGCCGGGAGCCTTCCCGGCAAACAGTTTAGGTGGGCTGGCTGAGTGGTCGAAAGCGGCGGTCTTGAAAACCGTTGAGGGGTGACCCTCCGTAGGTTCGAATCCTACGCCCACCGCCATCAATGAAAAAGCCGCCCCTAAGGGCGGCTTTTTTGTGTCACAGACGAAGCGCTAGAGCATCGCCGCAACCATCATCCCGTAACCCACTACCCCGCCGATCCATACCAAGCTTCTCAGGTATTTGATGCCCGCAATGTAGATGGGCACGTAGGCGATCCGAGCCCAAAAGGCGATCTGCGCACCCTGCATGACTTCGGCATCCATCCCCGCAGCGTTAGCGACCAATGCGAGCGGCACGAAGAACACCGCCCCCTCGATGGAGTTCTTCGCCGCTCTCTCTGCACGCCCGCCCATGGGGGTCGCCTCTTTCAAATTGTCGCGGTTACCGAGGCCGATGTCGCGACCCTCTTTAGTCCATTCCTGATTGCGAATCGCCCCGCCGACCACGACGGTAATCAGTGTCCAGACCGTGAAGTAAACCGTAAGCTCTAACAGTGCTGTCATGCTGCCCTCTCTTTACTTTTGTGAAGTGAAGTATCCTGCCGACTGTGACTATACATGGGGCTGTGCATGCGGTTGTCTGATATTAACCAGAGGCGCCCTCTCGCTCAGTCGCCAGCGCGGCACTATCTTTTTTAGCGCCTTTATCCTAATTTTAAGCGCAAAGAGTTAAGTCGACCCAATCGCCAAACATTGCTCAACCGCGGCACCAGGACCGCTAATAGGTAACCAGAACATGGAATGCAGCACTCTCACTGAACAGGCGCGCCATTGGGCGAGCACACAGCCCGAAAAAATCTGGATGCGAGACCTCCACGAAACCGGAGCAGACGAGTACCGGTGGGGTGAGACGGTTGCAGAGATAGATCGCGTGGCCTCCTGGCTCGAGGCGGAATTTGGCGAAGGCCAGCGGATGGCGCTGCTCTCCAGAAACCGGGCGCACTGGATCGTAGCCGACATGGCGGTGATTCATTCCGGCAACGTGACGGTGCCGCTGTTCACCACCCACGCGACCGCCACGGCCCAGTACATTCTCGAGTTCACCGAAACGAAAGTGCTCTTTCTTGGTCAAACCGAAAACTGGGAAGGCGTGAAGACAGTGTTGCCCTCGGACTGTCTGCTTGTGACGCTACCGGGCGTGGAGTGCGAGCTGCCGCACAAGACCTGGGCCGAGCTGGTCTCAGCCGCACCGGCTGATGCGCCCAACTACCAACCCCATGGTGACGACATTGTCTCGCTGGTTTTCACCTCTGGCACCACTGGTCTACCCAAGGGCGTAATTCAAACCCACGCAACCAACCTTGTGCCCATGCGACGCTGCCAGGAACTGTTTACCCAACAGGACCAGCCCCGGTTTTTCAGTTACCTGCCTCTGTCTCACATTGCTGAGCGTCAGGTGGTGGAATTCTCCTCAGTGAACTCCGGCGGCGAGATCTTTTTTAACGAATCCCTTGAGACGCTCGCCCGAGATCTCCCCCAGTGCAAACCGCATATCTTTTTCGGCCCGCCGCGGGTGTGGGAGCAGCTTCGCCAATCGATCACCGCCAAATTTGGTGGCGCGGATGCACTCAAAGCCGCTCTTGAAGCTGATCAGGCTGGCGTGCAGGCACTCGTCGTGGGCGCTCTAGGTTTTGAAGAGGTCGACTACTTTTTGACCGCAGCGGCACCTACCCCTCCTGCACTGATTCACTGGTGGGAATCGGTGGGGGTCAACCTTTGCGAGGGCTTTGGGCAAACCGAGGCCATGGGGCTCATTGCGACTGATCCCGCGGACCGACGGGTGGGTTCCATTGGCCGACCCGTGGGTGAAGTCGAGGTCAAGATTGGCGACAACAACGAGATGCTGATTAAGGCCGAAGGCTGCACCCCGGGCTACTACAACCGACCCGAGAAGACCGCAGAGCTATGGCAAGACGGCTGGCTGCATACCGGCGACAAGATCGAGATCGACGACGACGGCTTCATTTTTATCACCGGCCGCGTCAAAGACTACTTCAAGACCATTCAGGGCAAGTTTGTCGCGCCGCCACCCATCGAAGGCTTATTCGCCGAGAACGCTCACTCCGAACAGCAGTGCCTGCTGGGTCGAGGTTACTCAAAAACTGTCATGGTGACCGTCGTGAATGAGCCCGCCCGGGACCTACCCCGAGAGGAAGTCGAAGCTGCGGCGCTGGCCACGGTGGAGAGCATCAACGGCCAAATCGAGAAGCACGCGCGCATCGGTGCCGTGATCTTCAGCGAGACGCCTTGGACCATAGAAAACGAGATCCTGACACCAACCATGAAGATTCGCCGCGAACAGATCGAGAAGCAGTTTGGCGAGGACGCCGAGCGGCTCGCTCGGGAAGGCGCAGAAGCCGGTAACATTCTGATGCATTGGGCGGGCTAAAAAGCCTTATAGCCCAAGAGAATCACAACAGCCCCGCTGTTAAGTGGCCGGCTCTACGGCGGGCATCTCGGACTCATACTCTTCGACCGTGTAGCTACGAATCAGATCACGATCAAACAGACGCTCCTCGTCGGCGACGATTTCTTGCTGCGCCGACTCTGATGCAATCAGCGCCATCGCTGCGTCCATGGCGAACTGGCCTGGGAACCAGATCTCCATCAGCACATCGAAGGGCAGTTCCGTCGGGGCGTGGTTCGCTGCATCGGCAACGGTGAGGTAGCGGCGCTGATACTTCACTGCGAAGCCGCTGAGATACTTCTCACCGATTTTTTTATGATGGGTTTCGTAGTGCTCGATGAACGCCTCGCGAGACATCCCCGGCTTTCTGGTCAGTAACGTTACGACTTTAATCACGCTTTACTTTCACCTCAGTCATCACTTGCCTTCTGACGCTTACCGGCATCACCGTCAAAAGTTAATGTTCCTGACCCGCGGGCTCATGATCCTTTTTGACGAGGCTTCCTAGAGTCACTTGGCTGTTTGGTCGGTCGCGGACTACAGTATCGAGGTGGCCAAAGAGACATCCGCAAACTGCCAAACAGTCTCAAAGCGCGCCGTCATTTGCTCCGCTCCCGCCTTGTCGCCCTGACGCCTGAGCGCCTCGGCGAGCCCAAACATCGACCAACCATTCATGGGGTATTGCTCGAGATCTGCTTCGAAGACTACTTGCGCCTCGGCCGCTCTGTCGCTGGCCAAGAGTGCCGCACCTAATGACTGGCGCGTCGGGTAGTACCAGAAAGGCGGCTCGGTATAGGGCAGCGCGTCCTGCAGCGTGACCGCTTCCTCGAATGCGAACACTGCATTTGCTGCATCACCGGCCCG
>JAHEJH010000110.1 GCA_024638905.1 Luminiphilus sp. | reverse complement strand
TGTTCAACGATCTGATTGCCGAGCCTCTGGCGACATCGGGCGACGATGCCTCGCGTGATAAAGAGGCGGCGTCAGGCCTGTCGTTTTCCGGCCTCAGTCAAATGAGCTTGGTAGAGCTGGGGTACCAGCATGCTGAAGAGAGCTGGGCCGCCATGGCGGATTTTCTCGACAGCACATGGGTGGCAGCCCTGCAACCAGAGGGCCGCCGCCGGCTGGAGGCCTTTTTGCCGCTTTTGTGTGAGATGGCGGCCGCCACGGCGGAGCCCGACTCGGCGCTTATAAGGAGCCTGCCTTTTGTGCGCGCGGTCTGCCGTCGTAGCGCTTACCTCGTGCTACTTCAGGAAAACCCGCGCGCACTGCAGCATCTACTGACGTTGGTAGCCTCTAGCATCTGGATGTCGGAGCGCCTTGCGGCGCGCCCGGAGCTGGTGGATGAGCTCCTGCACGAGTCGACGCTGTATAGCGCGCCCAGTCGCGACGAGCTCCATGCCTTGGTCAGGCAGCAACTGTTGCGCATACCGGAAGAGGATCTGGAGGCGCAGATGAGCGCACTCAGCCGCATCAAGGATGGTGTGATTCTCCGTGTCGCCGCGAGCGAGCTGACCGGCACGCTGCCGATTATGAAAGTGAGCGATAACCTGACGTTTCTGGCGGAGGTCATGATCGAGCAGGCCCTGGCAGTGGCGCGCGCCGAGTTGGTGCAGCGCTACGGCGAGCCGCAATCTGACCGGGCTGGTTTTGCTGTCATTGCTTACGGCAAGCTCGGCGGGCTCGAACTCAGCTACGGTTCAGACCTTGATTTGGTATTTGTCTTCGACGGTGCAGACGGAGAGACCGCTGGCCCGAAAGTGATCGACAACACCCGTTTTTACATGCGGCTTGCGCAACGTGTCGTGCATGTCTTGTCGGCACAGACCTACGCGGGGAGACTCTACGAGGTCGATCTGCGTCTGCGCCCGGACGGAGACTCGGGTCTGGTGGCCACAACATTGCCTGCACTGCGTCGATACCAACTCGAGTCTGCCTGGGTGTGGGAGCATCAGGCGCTGGTGCGCACGCGGGTGGTGGCGGGCGACCTGGCACTGAAGACATCGTTAGAGGCGTTGCGCAGAGAGGTGCTGGCCATGCCGAGAGAGCCATCTGAGCTAGCCTCAGCTGTCTGCGACATGCGCGACAAGATGCGTGCAGAGCACACAGCGTCGTCGAACAGCCGAGACCACTTTGATCTCAAGCGCGATCCCGGTGGTATTGTCGATATTGAATTTGTGGTGCAATACCTCGTGCTGGCGCATGCCGGCGAGCACGCTGAACTCACAAACTGGTCAGACGTGATTCGCCTGCTTGAGGCGCTCGAGCAGACCGGGCTCATAGCGGCTAATGAAGCCAAGATGCTGTCGCGGGCGTATCTCGACTATCGCAGCGCGACGCACTCTCTGGGACTACAGGGGCGTGCTGCCGAGACCGATGCCGCTGAATTTGAAGCCCGGCGCCAGCAGGTAGAACAGATTACCGAGGCCTTATTACCCGGATTGCAGGCAGGGTAGAATCCGCCCCCGGCGCGCCGATGGCTCATACTGTCGCTGCAAACCCACGGACACAGCGCAAACAGACCAGCATAAAGAGAAAGGAAACGACATGGACCTCTCAAAACTCACCGGCCACATCTGGCTCGATGGCGAAATGGTGCCCTGGCAGGAAGCGCGGGTTCATGTGCTGACCCATACCTTTCACTATGGTCTGGGTGTATTCGAGGGTGTCCGCGCGTACAAGACCCCCGAGGGGACGTCGATTTTCCGCCTCAAGGAGCATACCGACCGATTGTTCCGTTCTGCGCATATTCTGCGCATGGACATGCCCTACGACAAAGAGACTCTGAACGCAGCGCAACGTGAGGTCGTCAGGGCTAACGATTTGGATGAGGCGTACATCCGGCCCATGTGTTTTCTGGGTTCTGAGGGGATGGGCCTGCGTGCCGACAACCTCAAGACCCACGTCATGGTGGCGTCATGGGCGTGGCCTTCATACATGGACCCCGAGGCCAGAGACCGGGGTATCCGTATCGCGACGTCGAGTTACACCCGCCACCACGTGAACATCACGATGTGCAAGGCGAAGGCCAACGGCAACTACATCAATTCCATTCTGGCGCTCAGAGAGGCGATAGATGCCGGTTTCGAGGAGGCGCTGCTGCTGGATAACGAGGGCTACGTCGCAGAGGGTAGTGGCGAGAATTTTTTCCTCGTCCGCGATGGTGTTCTGTATACACCTGAGCTGACATCGTGTCTGGAGGGGATTACGCGGGACAGTATTTTCCGCATTGCGGCCGATCAGGGCCTGACGGTCAGGGAAAAGCGGATTACCCGGGACGAAGTCTATGTCGCCGATGAGGCGTTCTTTACCGGCACCGCGGCAGAAGTGGTTCCGATCCGCGAGGTCGATAATCGGACGATCGGCAGCGGCGCACGCGGTCCGATCACGGAAAAGCTGCAAAGCATTTACCTTGAAGCCGTGCGCGGCGAGCAACCCCAGTACGCTGAGTGGTTGGCGCCAGTGGCTGACTAGGCCGCGCGCGCTGATGGAAAGTCTCCCCAGCGGTATCCAATACCGACACTGGCCCGTCGACGACGCCAAGGCCTGCGTGCTGCTTGCCCATGGTCTTGCCGAGCACACCGGTCGCTACGAGCACGTTGCTGCGCGCTTCAATGAGCGCGGTGTGGCCGTGGTCGGCCCTGACCACATGGGACATGGTGCCTCGCCCGGTGTTCGGGTTTACCTGAAGTCGTTCTCTGAGTATCTCGAACCGATGCAGGCACTCCGCGCTCGCATCGACGAGTGGTATCCGGGGCGGCCGGTGTTCCTGATGGGTCACAGTATGGGAGGGCTCATCGGCGCCCACTTACTGCTCGCATCTCAGGCCGCGTTTCAGGGCGCTATGCTGTCGGGCCCCGCCTTCCACGCGGTGGATCCGGCGCCGGCGCCACTGCTTTGGGTTGGCAGAGTGCTCAAGAAGGTACTACCCAAGCTAGGGATGGTGTCCTTAGACGCAAATGGCGTGAGCCGCGACCCGGCGGTCGTCGCCGATTACCTTGCCGACCCTCTGGTCTATAACGGCAAGATCACGACCGGCCTTGGCATCGAAATGTTGGATGCCATGGAGGCAGCGATTGCCCGGGCGGGCGAGATCACGTTGCCCATTTACATCGCCCATGGCGACGCCGATGTGATGGCGGGCCCGGAGGGTTCGCAGGCTTTTTTTGACGCACTGGGTGCTCAGGACAAGACCCTCGACCTCTGGCCGGATCTTTACCACGAGATCCTCAATGAGCCTGAATCCGAGGAAGTGATTACCCGCTACGTTAACTGGCTGGAAACGCATTTGTGAGCGCTCAGCGGGCACTGGTGCTCGGTGCCGCGGGACAGCTTGGCAAGGCATGCATGGACTGCGCTCCTGAAATGGTCGCGGCAGAGGGATTCAGCCGGGCGACCTGCGACGTGACTGATGACTGGGCGTTACGCAGGGTCATGGAAGAAGTCGACCCCCATGTGGTGATCAATGCGGCTGCCTACACCGCCGTGGATGCCGCTGAGGATGATGCTGAGTCAGCCGATGCCGTGAACGCCAATGCCCCCGCCATGCTGGGTGCGCTGTGTGCCCAGCGCGGTCTCCGCCTCGTGCATATCTCCACCGACTTTATTTTTGATGGCCGCGCGCCCCGGCCGTATGCCCCAGGCGCGAACCCCTCACCTCTGGGAGTTTATGGCGCGAGTAAGCGGCGGGGGGAACAGGCGGTGCTCGCCAGTGGCGCGAGCCATGCCGTGGTGCGCACCAGCTGGGTCTATGGCCCCGGCGGGCGTAATTTTGTACTGACAATGTTAAGGCTGATGCGCGAGCAGGGCAGGGTGCGCGTTGTGAACGATCAAATCGGTTCACCGACCTCGGCCCGCGGTCTCGCAAAGATCTGTTGGTTGTTGGCGCTTGATGAAGATGCCAGCGGGGTGTTTCATTGGTCCGACGCGGGTGCGATCAGTTGGTACGATTTTGCCTGCGGCATCCACGACGAAGCCTTGGCGCTGGGTTTGCTCTCCGCCCCCGCAACGATTGAGCCGATTCCCACAGAGGCCTTCCCCACCAAGGCGCAGCGGCCCGCTTACAGTGTGCTCGACTGCAACGACACCTGCAGCACTCTCAATGTGGCTCAGCAGCCATGGCGTGATGCGCTCCGGGACATGCTACGGTCACAACAGCAACTTGAGGAAGCAGTGTGATGGCGCGGTCAGTGATGGTCACGGGCGGAGCAGGATTCATCGGCGCGAACTTCGTCTACCACTGGGCCGAAGCACACCCGGATGACACAGTGGTGGTGCTGGACGCGCTGACCTATGCGGGTAATCGTCTCAGTCTCGAGCCTCTGGAGCAGGTCGGCCGCATTCACTTTGTCGAGGGTGATATCTGTGACGCCGACCTGATCGCGCGGGTCATGGCTGACCACGACACAGACACCGTTGTGCACTTTGCGGCAGAGAGCCACGTGGACCGCTCCATTACGGGGCCCGATGCGTTTATTCGCACCAATCTCGAGGGTACCCACACGCTTCTGGCGGCGGCCCGCAATGCTTGGCTGTCAGGGTCGGGACGTGAGCATCGGTTCCATCATGTCTCCACCGATGAGGTCTATGGGTCATTGGCGCCAGAAGACCCTGCGTTCACCGAGACCACGCGTTACGAACCGAACTCACCCTACTCAGCCAGTAAAGCGGGCAGTGACCATCTTGTGCGCGCTTACCAGCACACCTATGGCCTGCAGGTCACCACCAGTAACTGCTCGAACAACTACGGGCCCTACCATTTTCCCGAGAAACTGATTCCGCTTTGCCTGACGCGGATTCTCGATGGGGGTGTGATTCCGGTGTATGGCGATGGCAGTAATATCCGCGACTGGCTGTACGTTGAGGATCATGCGCGGGGCATCGCCCGCATTCTGGAAGCCGGCACGCCCGGTGAGGTCTACAACATCGGCGGCCATAACGAGTGGGCGAATCTCGATATCGTGAACCTGCTGTGCCGCGTGATGGATGAGTACTTCGCTAGTGATACAGAGTTGGCGACGCGGTTCCCCAATGCGCCTCAAGCGCGCGGCGAGCGCAGTGATTCGCTGATTAACTTTGTCACAGACCGCGCCGGGCACGACTGGCGCTACGCCATCGATGCCTCAAAAATCGAGCAAGCACTGGGCTTCGTTCCCAACGAAACCTTTGAGACGGGTCTGGCGAAAACAGTCGATTGGTACTTGGCCAACGAGGCCTGGTGGCGGCCGCTGCTGGAGCGAGC
>JAHEJH010000108.1 GCA_024638905.1 Luminiphilus sp. | reverse complement strand
CCGCGGATGCGGTGGACGAGACTGTTCGCGATCTGCTGGTGCGCGCGGCCCTTGATGTAGATGCTCCAGGGATCGATACCTTGTCTGGTGCCGGCATCCTCGATGCGCCTAGGCCCTTTGAAGGGGGTTTGCCTAGCGTAACGGTCGCCCTGAGCGCCAAGTCTGCAGGCGCGATACTTGAATTTAGCGCGGTTGTGGATGCGTCTGCGGTCACGTCTTACACCGCGACTTGCACCGACGGGGGAGTGGCAATTGCCACGTGGACCGACCGGGCTGTGGTGCGGGCTACCCCCTATACCGTGCAGGCTCAAGGCGCATTAGTTTGCACGGTGACCGGCTCAATTTCTGATGGCGCGGGCGGTCTCGTGACTGTCGCAGATACCCAGGCCGTGACGGTAGGTGCTGTGAGCCCCACCTCTGTCTTTTTCGACTCGAGTATCGACGAAGCCTCGATAAGCTGGAGTACCGACCCCAATATTGTTGACCCAGCGATGCTGACGCTCTCCCTGAGATGTACCAATGCAGTGAGCGGCGTCACCGTCGTGGATGTCGCTAATCTGGGCTCAAGTCCGTATGAATTTCCGATTGCGGAGACCGACTCGTTTAATTGCACGGTGACCACAACCCTCTCCATCAATGGCGGCTCGGCAACGCAGGTAGGCGCTCCTGCCACAGGTAACGTCACGGCCTCGCCCGCGTCGGGTTTGCCTATCTGGTTACTGCTTCAGGCAATCCAGCAGAAAGAGTAGCTGCTTCGTTTGGCGGGCTTTTTGATATGCCAATACTGCTCCTGTCCGGCTGCGACACAGTTGCTCTAGCACCGTCATGTGTCGACAGGCAACGTTACACCACGCGGGGGCAGTAGGCGTAAGGATAATTCAGGGCTTCTTGGTGAAGCCCCGAATCATGTCGCTGAGGAGCTCATCCACCCGACCGCCAAAGCCTCCCATGCCCTTCAGCATCACCTGAATTTGGAATGAACTCTCGCGCTCCAGATTCGGATCGTTGAAGTCGACGATATCCCCAACGAGCGTATCGACGTAACGCATGTAAAGCAGACGTACTCGCCAGCAGCAGTCATCGTATTCAAATCCCACCATGCTCTCGACAGCCTCCGAAGCTTCGAGAGAATATGCGTAGGCGCCAAACACGCTCCAGGTATCGTTGATGGGGTAGTAGGCCGACGCATTGGCTTGTTCGGTGACCGGGCGGTCGATCAAAGAGGGCGGCGGTTCTCGCAGGGTGTAGCCCAGGTTGAAGATTTTGCCATGCTCGGGCGTGAAGCTGGCCTGCGCATAAGCCGCATCAAAGTTGCTGTCGCTGGGGTCGTACAAGATGCTAGCGCGAACTTGCCATTTTCTCGAGGGCGATAAGGCCAGCTCGGCAGCGATCGCCGAGGTTGACTCTCTCAGGTCAGGGTCGATCTGGTTGAGTCTTACCCCGCGGTCACGAAAGTAGAATATCTGACCGATGCTGGCACGTAACGTCTCATTGCCCGACGCGTTATCGATAAAACGGCTGGTAACGCCGAGGGACAGCTGATCGGCGTCATCAATGCGGTCGTGGCCCGAGAATCGGGTATCCCGGTACAGTTGATCATAACTGAAAGTCAGCTCAGCACTGTCAAAGTCAGGCTGCCCGGATTGCTCCTCATATTCCGAGTAAAGATAGTATGCCCGCGGTTCCAGCGTCTGAGTCACTTTGCTACTAAACAGTGAGGTTTGGCGTTCAAAAATCAGCCCGCCGTCGAGGCTGGCCATCACCGAGCCGGCGTCCGGAGAGTCATCCTCGATAAGTGGAAAGTCATCGAGCTCGTAGGAGACAGATCGATATTTCACGGTAGGCGTGAGGAAACCATAGGCCCATCGATTGGGCATGGTCAGGCCTGCCTCCATATAGAGACGCTCGCCGGTCACGCGCACAGATTCACTGTCAAAATGCGATAGCTGAGTGAGCAGGATCGGTTCTACGCCCATCCAGTTCTGGTCGCCACGCCACCTCGCGGTGATCTGTGGCAGCTTCTGGTAGTCGTTACGAATATCGTCGGCGAGGGACTGAAATCTCTCCACGTCCAGGCGAACCTGCCAGTCTTCTCCTAACCAGTCGACTCTACCCAGCTGTTGTAATGCGGTTTGGCGCTGCGCGCTGAGCCGGTTGTTGTCGAGGTCTCGTATGTACTCCGGGTCGCTGACCCGGGTGTAGGCAATTTTGGTTCGCCACGCGGGGCCGAATTCCCCACTGTGTTGCGTGTTAAACAGCCACCGGTCGGAATTATTTGTGGGGTTGGCATTCTGGTAGCGCTCGTCATCGCCAATCCAGCCGCCGTTCATCTCCCAATAGCCGGCCCTGTCACTCAACCAGCGCCCTTGCCCTTGGTGTAATAGTCCTCGCTCTTCTATGTGACGTGGGCGGTAAAGTGCGTCGTAATTGGGCGCCAGATTGAAATAAATGGGCTGAGTGATATCCAGTCCACCGCGACTGTCACTCCCTATGTCGGGAAACAGCAGCCCAGTTTTTCGGCGCGAATCGATGGGGAATTGCACCCACGGGAGATAAAGAACGGGTACCCCCTCGACCTTCAGTTTTGCGCCCCAAGCCTCACCCTCTCCCTGTTCGGGATCAATTGTTAGCGACTCGGCATGGAGCACCCAGGAAGGATCATCCGGTGCGCAGTAGGTCATGGCGCCCTCGCTGATCGCGATGTTGCCGTCAGCGTGCCGAGTCAGGGCCTGGGCACTGCCGGACAGCTGGCGATCATGAAGGACATATTGGGCATGGCTCAGATCAGCTTGCTCAGACACACTGTTGTACCGAATCTCCGAGCCGGTCATCACGATGCCGGGCTCACGCAGGGTCACGTTCCCTGATGCCACTGCTGTTTCGTTCTGTCGATCTATCTCCACCGTATCAGCGGTAACGCTTCGGTATCCCTGCTGCACACTGACGTTGCCATTGAAATAGAGCTTGGTTTCGGTGACTTTGCTGTCGTCTGCTGTCACCTCCAGATCAGCCTCACCCGGCGGTACGCTCTGGTCGACATTCGCCAGAGGATCCAGAAACTGCCCCTGACATTGCCGGCAACGAAGTGTGGCCTGATCAAGGGGAATGACCTTGATCGGCGTCCAGTCCGGCCACGGCGCTACTGAGACCTCGGTGAGACCGTCAGCCTGCACAAGCCCTGAGGTCAGGCTCACAGACGCAGTGAGCACGCCCATAACAAGCGGCTGTCGCGCAAAGAAGGTGGCTGAGCTGGTTAAAGGCAAGTGGAGTGATCGATCCGGGTCGGGCCCAGAATCATAAAGCATGCGGCGTCCGCTTGCCTCCCATTCGATTGATGTCAAGAAGGGGGTCATAATGCCTGCTTCAGGATCGGTCCGAACTGGGGACATCGATTGTCAGACGGCGAGAAATCACACCACAATATGCAGACCGCGCAACCGCCAGCGCAGCTGCGTCGCTGGCTCTCCAGCGTGCTGCAAGTGCCGGAAGCCGCACTGAATGTGCGCCAGATAGCCGGCGATGCTAGTCCTCGGCGATATTTTCGTGTGTCGCTGTCCGCAGGGTCGCCCGCAACATCCAGTCACGTCCCCGGTGCCGGCGACTCGGCGATAACGGAACAGGCTTCTCCGAACGAACCGTCTGAGCCCCCGCTCGTGATGTCGACTGACGATGAAACGCTGATTGCCGCGTCGTCTCCGCCGTCAGAGAACAACGAGGCCTTTCTCGCAGTTCAAAAATTATTGCATCGAGCGGGACTTACGGTGCCCTCGCTACTAGCGAGCGACCTCGACAGCGGCTTCTTCCTCATGGAGGATTTTGGGGATGTATTGCTTTCGGTACGGCTCACGCCTGCTACCGCGGATAACCTGTATTCGCAGGCGCTAGGTGAACTTAGCGGGTTGGCGACCATACCTTGCGTCGCTGCCGATCTGCCGGTATTCGACGCGCAGCGGATTGCAGACGAATTATCAGTGTTTCCCGAGTGGTTTCTGCAAAAATATCTCGGCCTCGCCCAAGCAGATCTGCCATCAGCAATCTGGCAGGAGTTGCTGGCTCTGCTTGTCTCCGTTTTCCGGGAGCAATTGCAGTGCGTGGTGCACCGCGATTTTCACAGCCGCAACATCATGTGTCTCGCTGATGGCCGCTTGGGCATGATCGACTTTCAGGATGCGGTGCTGGGGCCTGTGACTTACGACCCTGTCTCTCTGCTCAAGGACTGTTACATCTGCTGGCCGAGAGACGATCAGCTCCGCTGGTTGGGTGCTTACCGTGAGCAGCTGATGGCGCAGGGGGTGGGGATCTCCGATGATGCACAAGCCTTCGTACGCCAGTTTGATCTGGTAGGGCTGCAACGGCATCTTCGTGTCATGGGTGTTTTTGCGCGGTTGTGTTTGCGCGACCAGAAGCCCGATTACCTAAATGACTTACCGCTGGTGCTCGACTATGTGCGCGAGGCTTTGGCGCGATATCACGCGGAGCCCGCGGTTGGCGCTTTCTCAGATTGGTTTGAGGAAGCAGTGATGCCGAAGGTAGCGAGTCAGCACTGGTACAGCGGTCAGCGGACCGACGAGTGCTAAACGGGCTGGCTATGCAGAAGGCTATGCAGAATAGGTCACTCTGGTGAGAGCAATGATTCTTGCGGCGGGGGAGGGCAGGCGGATGCGCCCCCTCACCCATGAGACGCCAAAGCCACTTCTCAAAGTCGGCGGTGTGCCCTTGCTCGAGCATCACCTGGTCCGCTTGCGCGACGCCGGGGTCAGCGACGTGGTGGTTAATGCCTCATACCTTGGAGACCAGGTCGCCGCCTTTTGTGGCGATGGCGGTCGCTGGGGCCTTCGCATCCGGGTATCCAGAGAGGCGGCGCCGCTGGAAACGGCGGGGGGGATCATTGAAGCCCTGCCACTCCTCGGTGAAGCGCCCTTTATCGTGGTCAATGGTGATGTGTACTGCGACTATCCCTTCAAGCGCTTGATCGATAGAGCCATTGATTCCGGGCAGGGCCGCTTGGTGTTGGTTGACAATCCAACCCATCATCTCGGGGGCGATTTTCGCCTGGTTGACGGCAAGGTGGAGCAACCTGAAGACACTGTGACCTTTGAAGCCCCATCAAGAAATACGCTGACCTTTAGCGGCATTGCACTCTACGCAGCCGATTTTTTTGCCGGTTACGAGCGCGGCAAGCGCGCACTCAAACCGCTCCTTGATGACGCCATTCTGCAGGGGCACTTATCGGGTGAGAGGTTTGAAGGCGTATGGAACGACGTCGGCACGCCTGAGCGCCTGGCGGCGCTCAACGTTTAACGCTCTCTGATCAGTCGCGTCGACTCCGTTGAGGCAGTAACATAA
>JAHEJH010000105.1 GCA_024638905.1 Luminiphilus sp. | reverse complement strand
ATCTATTAACCGTCAATGCACTGCGCTGGGAGATGATTGGCGAGAAATACGACCCCTATCGCGAGACGGAGGCCTACTCACCTCCAAGCAAAACCCGAATGGCCATTGAGGCGCATCTGCATGCAGGTGGCGCGCTGCTTGGCCTGCATACCGCCAGCATTTGCTTCTCGGACTGGCCAGAGTGGGGATCGCTGTTGGGCGGCCGCTGGGTGTGGGGCACCAGTTGGCACCCGCAACCCGAAACGGTGACCGTAGTGCCAGATAAAGATAACGCCCTGGCAAATCTGCCGCCTTTTGCCGTGCACGATGAGCTCTATACCGATTTACTGCTTGAGTCAGGCGCCCAGGTACTGGCCCAGGGTCACAGCGAGGCAATGCCGACACCTCAGCCTGTCGTGTGGTCGCACACGGTCGGCGCTGGGCGCGTGATTTATGACGCGCTGGGCCACGACAGCGAATCACTGCACCACCCCGCTCATGCTCAGCTGCTGCGGGAGAGTGTGAAATGGGCGCTCGGCGAGGTAAATCCGCAATGAAATCGCTCAAGGGCATGTCGGTACTGGTCACCGGTGGCGGCTCGGGTATTGGATTAGGTACGGCGCGTTATTGCATTGAGCGGGGCGCGAGGGTCACGATCTGTGGTCGACGGGAAGACAAGATCCAGGCAGCGGCCGCAGAATTAGGTGACGCTTGTTGCGGCGTCGCTGCGGATGTCACCCTCGCTGCCGATCGGCAAAAATTGCTCGAGGCAGCCATCCATCACGGTGGGCAACTCGATGCACTGATTAACAATGCGGGCAACATGTATCGGGGCGCCATCACCGAACTGGATGAAACCGCCCTGCAGGAGGTGTTTCACACCAATGTGATCGCGGCCATGATGCTGACCGGCCTCTGCACACCCAGCCTTGCGCAACAGGAAGGCGCCGTGGTGTTTGTCGGGTCCATCCACACCCGCCGCGCTTTTCCGGGCGCCTCCCCCTATGCCGCGACTAAAGCAGCAGTACAGGGCCTCACGCGCGTGCTAGCCGCTGAACTGGGTGAGCAGAGGATCCGAGTCAATTGCCTGCTGCCGGGCGCGGTGTTCACGGAAATCAACCAGCGTGCAGGGCTCATGGACGATGAAACCGCGTTGCAAAGATTGGAGGGGATGTCAGACTTGCACGCCTTGGGCCGCATCGGCACCACCGAAGAAATTGCAGAAGCCATGGCTTACCTGATCTGCGCCGAGTGGGTCACGGGCGCCATGATTGATATCGATGGAGGCCTGGGTTTGGGAATTACCGCAGACCCCGCCATCAACAAAAGTAAGGAGAGCAGTGAACATGAGTGAATCCATCAGTGTGAATGTCACGACCCGCGAGGGGGAGCAGAGAACGGTCACGCAGGGCGTTGGACACGAGTCACTCATGCAGGTGCTGTACGAGGAAGATATTGGCGTCGAAGCCATTTGCGGTGGCTGCACCTCCTGCGCCACTTGCCATGTACTGATAGAGCCCGAGTGGATGAGCAAATTACCCGAGCGGGACCAGGCCGAACTGATGTTGCTGCAGTATGCGGAGCACTATGATCCCGAACGCTCACGCCTCAGCTGCCAATTGCAGCTGGGCCCAGAGCTTGACGGCATTCCACTCACCATTGCACCCGAAGAGTGAGCTTCACACTGTGACGGCACTAGCGACAATTTCGGGAGCCCGCTGATGACCGATCGCGCCGCGCTCTCAAACGCTCAATCAATTGATATTCATGCCCACGCGGTGCTGGCGGGCTCGATGGGTACCGCGGGCCGACACGGACCGGAGATCGGCTACACCGAATCGGGAGCACCCTGGTTCCGGGTGGGAGATTATCGCCTCGATGGCGTTCGCTACGAGGGCAGCCCGTTTATGGAGGCCGATGTCCGGCTGAACAATATGGACGCTGCCGGCATCGACTTTCAGGTGCTCTCGCCCAACCCGCTGACCTATTTTCATCACATCGGCCGCAGCGACGCCGTGGGTTTTTGCGAGCAACATAACAATGCGCTAGCCGAGGTCGTGCTCGCGCACCCGACCCGGCTGGCCGGCTTCGCGGCATTGCCCATGCAGGATATTCAGGCAGCTTGCGCAGAGCTCGAGCGCGCCATTAACGAGCTCGACTTGCTTGGCGCCTATATCGGTACCGATATCGGGCGCCCGCTGAATGATCCGGCGCTCGACCCTTTCTACGAGAAGGTCGTGCAACTGAATGTGCCGTTAATGATTCACCCCGCCCCTGCGGGTATCGACGGGCCTGCCGGCGATCCGAATTTAAAACAATTTGATCTCGACCTGCTCACCGGTTTCGCGGCGCAGGAATCGATCGCCGTCGCGACGCTCATCTTTGGCGGTGTGCTGCATCGGCACCCCCATATCGATATCTGCTTGAGTCATGCCGGGGGCACCATGACATCGCTGATTGGTCGCTTTAACCGCGCCTGCACCAAACGACCCTGGGTACCCGAACATCTCCAGTACGAGGGGGCGTTTGAAGAATCGCTGCAGAAACTATGGTTCGACACCCATGTCCACGACCCGCGGGTACTGAACTGGGTCATCGACATTATGGGTACCGACAAGCTGCTGCTCGGCACCAATTTTGCGGGCTGGGACCAGCATGCGATGACGCAGGACGTGCCACCGGAACTGGCGCTCACGATGGCCGAAAATGCGAAACGGCTGCTGAGAGTGAGCACCTGACGTGGTAGGGCCTACCGAGCGAGAGCTCGCACAGCGCTGGCCGCTGATCATGGCGACCTGCATGGGCATTATCAGTAGCTCCTTCGTGCTGCCTTACTATTCCATAGGTGCGCTACTCACACCGGTGACCGAAGAATTCGGATGGAGCCGCGCGCAGTTCCAAGCCGCCATTCTGTTCAGCTCCGGCCTGGGTGCCCTGACATCGCCGCTCATTGGCTGGCTAAACGACAAATACGGCCCCAGAAGAATCGCCCTGCCTTCAATGATTGGCCTGTCTCTAGGATTTCTGGCCGCCTCCCAGATTGAAGGCGATTTGTGGATGCTGTTTCTTGCCTACGGCATGATGGCACTGCTGGGCGCCGGCACGATACCTGTGACTTGGACGCGCGCCATCGCGACCAGCTTCTTCAAGCGACGAGGTTTAGCGCTAGGGCTGGCGCTCACCGGAACCGGCATCTGCGCCTCGGTCGCGCCGCACTACACCGTGTGGCTGACCGACCAATTTGGTTGGCGAGGCGCTTACGTGGGCCTCGCCCTAGTGCCCCTATTTCTTGCCTGGCCCATGCTGTACTTCCTGTTCAGGCCATTAGACGTGCATTCGCAATTAGACGAACAGGAGCCCGAGACAACCGCGGCATTAGAGACCGGCCTGACGTTGGGTGAAGCCGTCCGAGGTTATCGATTTTGGGTCTTATTACTGTCAATTCTATTCGCCTACCAGGGCTTCTCGGGCATTGGACCCAACCTACTGCCCTCACTCACTGATGATGGTTTCAGTCGGGAGCAAGCAGCGTCGGTTCAAAGCGTTTTTGGCCTGTCGATCATCGTTGGCCGGGTGGTGGTAGGTTACCTGGTCGATCGTTTTTGGGCACCGGGAGTGGCAGCATTCTGTCTTGCGATTCCTGCCGCAGGCGCAGCAATGCTGCATGGCTCACAAACCTTTGAAACCGCGGCGCTGGCCGCCTTTCTGATTGGCTTTGCAGCCGGGGCGGAGCTAGATCTAATGGCCTTTCTCGCAGCGCGCTATTTTGGACTGGCCCACTACGCCAAGATTTATTCGATTCTGTATGCCACGCTGGCCGTCTGCTCGGGCACGGCACCGATGATTTTTGCCTCGGTCTATGATTCCACAGGCAGCTACGACCTGGGCTACTCAGTCGCAGCGGCGCTGTTCTTGGTTTCGGTGGTGCTCATCCTGCTGCTAGGGCGTTACCCCAAAGAATACGAGGGCGGGCACTGACGCACCGCCCCCAGCCAGCTCCTTATTGGCCGATAGGCGCCCAGGCCAACAGGCTGCTGTCATTGGTGAAGGTATTGGGCACCAGTTTTGCGCCACCAGCCTCTGCCAAAGCCACATACTCCATCCAACTCAGCACCGCGACAACGGGTGTACCCGGCCCAGTATCGAACGTCAGGGGGCCGTAGATGTTGGCGGTGTAGATAAGATCGTCATCCGAGACACGCTGGGTCGCATCATGGCGTGCACCCGAAGGCTCATAGAACCAGGTACCCGGTCCGTAACCCTCTGGCGGACCTGCACGGACACCCAGCGCGCCCTCCAAAACGAGAAAATCAGAGCCACCGATATGATTATGGGGCGCGGCTACACCGTTGTGTCGAACCATTACAGAGATAAAACCCGTCTCCTGACTGACACGCAGCACCTTTAGCCCAATGTCGGGCAGATCTGGGTTGACGACCCAGGGCACGGCGCGACAATCAATGAAGTAAGGGTGCTGAAAAGTGTCTGCAGACGCCGTGGTGACACTGGCCACCAAATGCCCCGAATTCTTTCCCGCAATGGCTAGAGGCACGCCCTCGCCCGTATAGGGCTCCCGCTCAACCATGCACTCTGCCAACGTATTGGGCACCATACTGATGCCAGCTTGTAGCGCGATCTGCCGGATATCGGCGCTGGTCACTAGCCGGTCTACCTGATTGCCGGGCGTGAGCATGGCGAAAGCGCCGTAGCAGTTTATTAACAGCTCCGCCTCATCAGCGGCGGTGAGACGCTCCAAGCAGGTGTTGGCTGACAGATAGCCCCAAATACCTGGCTCAAGATGGGAGTCGCCATTGCTGTCGCTGTAGTCAAGGCTTCCTGACAACACCAACAAATCCATGCCCGACAGAGACAGCAATCGCTCGAGAACGGCACCTTTTTCGAGCCGCACAATCATACTGAACATACCGCTTTCCATGCTGGCTCGCAGCGGCTTCAATGAAAGGCCTGAAACCCCACTGAGCGGGAGCCAGGGAAGTAGATTGGTGTCCACCCCACCTTCCGCACCGTCCGGGTCAAACTCGGGATTAAACGCCAAAGATCCTTCGCTCATCATTTTTCTCCTTATTGAATCACCGCCATAAGCCAACCCATTCCCACACTTTCAAAAAGGCAATGTACGCCGCCCGGCGGTGGTTTGCCTTTTAAGCAAGGTGACATTGCGCGGACAGCACAATAAGCGCTTGTCAGGCCGGCAGCCCCCGCTTAATTTGTAGGCCCGACAATACATCAGGCTTATCCCATGACCAACCCGCCCGCAGAGACACAAGGTTTCGTCTTCAATCAGACCATGATGCGCATCAAAGACCCCGCCGCCTCACTCGACTTTTATCAACAGGTGCTTGGCATGAC
>JAHEJH010000102.1 GCA_024638905.1 Luminiphilus sp. | reverse complement strand
CGGGCGGACGCGGATCAAATTGCTCACCCAGCACGAATAGCGCGCCGGGCGTCTGCCCGGTAAGTACAGACAGGTTTTCCTTGGCGACGGCCACGTTATTCTCGTCAACGATGCGGTTCACCTGAGCCAGGTCGCGCGCGGCCTCGGCCTCATAGACATCGGTAATGGCGATTAGGCCCACTTCGAAACGCTGGCGAGTTTGCTCCAGCTGCCGTTCGAATGCGCGCTCCCGGGCCTGGGATGCCCGCAGATTGTCTTGCGCGCGAAGCACACCAAAGTAAGCCTGCACCACCCTGACAATCAGATCCTGTTGCGCCGCAGATAAATTGGCCTCGGCTTGTTGTGTCTGCTCTTTGCCTGCACGCCAGTTAAACCAGGCAGACAGGTCAAACAGTGTCTGCGACAGGTTCACGTCATAGCCGTCGGTCTCGGTCTCGGTGACCGAAGTCACATCAATCGTGTCGAATATTGGAGGACGGCCCTCCTGCTCGATAATCACGACATTGGGGCTGGTGCGGTCGTTTTCGGAATCCGTAAATGAGTAGCCAGCACCCGCCTGAGGCAAAAGCGGTGCCAGCGCCAGCTTCTCGAGCTCAATGTCGGCGTTGTACTGCGCGATCTGCGTCTTGAGCTGCGCGTCGTTCTGCAGCGCTAGCTCATAAATGTCCACCAGCGTGTCGGCCTGCGCCGCAACACAGAGTGTGCCGCTCAAGAAGGCGGCGGTCAGGGCGCGAGAGGGGAGGGGCAATGTTGGCATGGCTTTTCAGGGCCTGAATCATTAAGGGGACGGGAGTCTACCACTCTGCCATTGGCTTTTGCGGCGTCAAATCCGGCAACATTTTGGCAGTTCCCGGGCCTCAGCGGCTTGCTACACTGTCGGTATGGTGGACAAAACCAGACAAGCGCAGCCGCGCAGCAGACTGAGAAAGGGTTATCACATTGACCTGTCGGATCTGCACGCCCAGTGTGATGCCAATTACCACCGTCTGATGCGCCTCTTTCCCGCCTATGAGCAGGAGAGCCGATGCGTTTTTGAGGCAGGTGAGGTTTCGGTGGTGCTCGAGGTCATGGCGCGCGACCGCTACACCACGGATATGCGGCTTCGCTACCAAGGTGTGCTGTCTCACTTTGGGTCTAACAGCTGTTTCGATCTGCGCCTTTATCACGATGCCAGAATGGCCGAGGTCGTGCATTGCAGCACTTCCCGGCGTTTCGAGGCCCGTTACCGGTACCCCAACCCCGATATGCTGCAGCGAGACGAGAAGTTTCAGCAGAACCGCTTTGCGGCAGAGCTGTTGGAGTTTTGCCTCAACAATGGCCGGTCAGTCGACGCTGTCCTGCCGGAAGCCGATCCGCCCTCACCATGAACGCGCTCAGTGGCGTGGCCACAGTTAACACGGCTGCCTCCAGCCGCGTGGTGCAGTTGTCTGACACTCACCTGATGCGTGAGGTTGGCGGCCAGCTGGTTGGCATTGATACCGACAGATCTCTCTCCGCGGTGTGCCGTTTAGTGGCAGCTCAAGGCCCGATTGATGCGCTGCTGCTGACCGGGGACCTGGCCGGTGATGAAGCGGAGGAGGCTTACGCGAGGCTAGACGCGGCATTAACGCCGCTCGGCGTACCCAGTTTTTGGCTACCCGGTAACCACGACGCCGTCTGGTCGGACGATCACTCGCTGAAGTCGCACTTTAAGCGAACGGTCCAGCTGCCCCACTGGGACATACTCATGCTGAACACCCAGCATCCGGGTGCTGTAGCGGGTTACCTCGCCGACTCGGAGATTGAGGCGCTAGAGCAGGCGGTTGAGCACGCCCAGACGACGGGCAGGCCTTTACTGGTGGCGACCCATCATCCGCTGATGCCAGTGGGCTGCGCATGGCTGGATGAGATCGGCGCTGAAAATGCGCAGGCAGCGCTACAGTGTCTGGCCCCTCTGGGCGAAAAGGCGGTGGTGATCTCGGGGCACGTCCACCAGGATTCTGGGCAGACGTATCACGGCGTACAATGCCTGACGGTCCCCTCGACCTGCATTCAATTTGCGCCCGGCTCAGCGGAATTTCAGGTGGACGCTCAGGCGCCCGGATGTCGTATGCTGACACTCCATGAGTCAGGCGATTGGGAAACAGCCGTACTCAGGGTCACCGATGAGACGTTTGCCGTTGACCTGAACTCGCCGGGTTACGCGTAAAAACGGGATTGTTACTCTGGCTGGTTTTTGCCGAGGAGTAAGCCTCCGCAAATGCCAACCGTATTGCACGAGCTATATTAGAAAATGACGACATACAACGCTGACGCTATTGAAGTCCTGACCGGTCTGGAGCCGGTCCGCAAGCGTCCCGGCATGTATACCGACACCACCCGCCCAAATCATCTGGCTCAGGAGGTTATCGACAACTCGGTCGATGAGGCCCTGGCGGGGCACTGTAGCCAGATCGACGTTGTGTTGCACAGCGATGGCGCTGTCAGCGTGACGGATGATGGGCGCGGCATGCCCGTCGATCTGCACCCCGAGCAAAAGCTGCCTGGGGTCGAGGTCATCCTGTCCACCTTGCACGCCGGGGGCAAGTTCTCGGACAAGAGCTACCAGTTCAGTGGCGGCCTCCACGGTGTGGGCGTGTCCGTAGTCAATGCCCTGTCAGAATTGCTGGAGGTCACGATTCGCCGCGATGGGAATGTGCACACTATGGCGTTCTCAGGCGGTGACAAGACCACCGATCTGAAGGTCACGGGTAGCTGTGGCAAGCGCAATACCGGCACGGGGATCCGCTTCAAGCCTGACCCGCAGTATTTTGACTCGGCCAATTTCTCCGTGCCCAAGCTGAGCCACGCGTTGCGTGCCAAGGCGGTGCTGTGTCCCGGCCTGAAGGTCACTCTCACCGACGAGAAAAAGAAAGAGAAGACCGAGTGGTACTACGAGGATGGCATCTCTGACTATTTGGCGGATGCCACGATCGATTTCCCCGTAATACCGGAGACGCCCTTCCGGTCGCATTTTGAAGGGGAAACCGAGGCGGTGGACTGGGCCATACAGTGGCTGCCTGAGGGCGGCGAGGTCGTCGCCGAGTCCTACGTGAATCTTATTCCCACGCCGCAGGGTGGCACCCATGTGAACGGTCTGCGATCCGGTTTGCTGGATGCCCTGCGCGAATTCTGCGAGTTGCGCAATCTGCTGCCCCGCGGAGTCAAGCTGACTGCTGAGGACGTATGGGATCGCTGCTGTTTTGTCCTGTCATCGAAGCTGCAGGACCCTCAATTCTCGGGTCAGACAAAAGAACGGCTCTCTTCCCGCGAGGCGGCCGGGTTTGTCTCGGGCGTCGCGAAAGATGCTTTCGGACTGTGGCTTAACCAACACACCTCTGACGCAGAAAGGCTCGCCGAGCTCTGTATCGAGCGTGCCCAGAGCCGTCTCAGATCTGCCAAAAAAGTGGTGCGCAAGAAAGTTGCGTCGGGGCCCGCACTGCCGGGCAAGTTAGCGGATTGTTCAAGCGAAGACCCGACGCGCGGCGAGCTGTTTCTGGTGGAAGGTGATTCGGCAGGGGGCTCGGCCAAGCAGGCGCGCGATCGCGAATATCAGGCGATTCTCCCGCTTAGGGGCAAGATCCTGAATACCTGGGAAGTCGACGCCGTCGAAATTCTCGCCTCTCAGGAGGTGAATAACATTTCTGTGGCGCTGGGGATTGAGCCCGGCAGCACCGATCTGAGCCAGCTGCGTTATCACAAAGTCTGCATTCTGGCTGATGCCGACTCCGATGGCCTGCACATCGCCACGCTGATCTGTGCACTGTTTTTGAGGCATTTCCGACCCTTAGTGCGGGCCGGACACGTGTTTGTCGCGATGCCGCCGCTCTACCGTGTCGACGTGGGTAAGGAGGTGTACTACGCCCTTGATGAATCAGAGAAAAACGGGATTCTCGAACGCCTCGAAGCGGAGAACAAACGCGCCAAGCCTGCCGTGCAACGCTTTAAAGGGTTGGGCGAGATGAACCCCCCACAGCTACGTGAGACCACCATGGATCCTGATACTCGGCGTTTGGTGCAGCTGGTGCTGGATGAAGACGGCGACACCGATAGTATGTTTGATCTACTGCTGGCCAAAAAACGTGCCGGCGACCGGAAGACCTGGCTCGAAGACAAAGGGGATCTAGCCGACATCGCCAGCTGAGGTGATATCTGTTTTCACTCGTCGTTCACCCCCGCTTTTCACTACAGTGCGATGGTTGGTACCGGAGGTTTGTCACAACCCTGGCTGCGGTGCGAGGTCGCCGAGTCCAGAGTGTTTTAGACCCCGTATAGTGAGCAATCTACGCCGAGCGCTGCATAGGCGCACGAAGGAGCACACATCATGAAAACGCGTTTTGCACTGGCCTGCGTCGCGGCAGCGCTGCTATCCCAACCGGCGCTGGCCGATTGGCAGGTCGGGCCCGGGTCACAGGTGCGGTTTGTGTCGATTAAGAACAACACGATTGGTGAGGTCAGTCATTTCGAGACCCTCGCTGGCTCGGTGACCGACGCAGGTGAGGTTGAGGTGCGGGTGGCGCTAGATTCTGTTGAAACCAACATCGGGATCCGCAACGAGCGGATGAAGAAGATGCTGTTCGAGGTGGGTCTTTACCCCGAAGCCGTGATTACCGCGCAACTGGATGCCGACGCCGTCGCCGCCCTTTCTGTGGGCGGGGTCACCGATGTGGCATTACAAATCGACTTGCATGGCCAGACAGTGACCAAGGACGCGCAACTCAGTGTCGCTCTGACCGATCAGGGCGTGACTGCAGCCACTACTCAGCCCATTCTGCTCAATGCAGCAGAATTTGGATTGGAAGGCGGCGTGGCGGCGCTTCAAGAGATCGCGGGCCTCAACGCCATCAGCCGGGTGATTCCCGTGACGGTGGCGCTGCAACTGACCCCCGCAGACTGACGCCTGCCTATTGCACCCCGGCCGCCTGAGCCGTGTTGCGAAGTTCTGATTGATAGCGCTGAGCTGCCTGCATGTCGCCGGCTAGCTGGCTGTATTGCACCAGCGCGACGAGCACGTTCGGTTGACCCGGCGCCGCACGATTTGTGGCTTTGAGCGTGGCGAGTGCCTCGGCGGGTCGCCCGTGGTCATGCTGCGCCACAGCATAAACGTAGTGGTAATAGCTCGGTGTCTCTTCCAGTGATGCGGCTTTTTCCAGTGCGGCTAAAGCCATCTCACCATTGCCCTCTCGCACCTCCAGGAGCGCAAGGCTGAACCAGAGGGATGCGTCACTGTCATTGAGCTGGATCCCGGTTTCCAGTGTCGTGCGCGCAGCGGTTTCTTTGCCTTGAGCGCGATAGAGGTCTGCCAGATTCACGCGAGAGGCGCTCGCCTGAGGATTCTTCTCAAGCGCTGAGA
>JAHEJH010000098.1 GCA_024638905.1 Luminiphilus sp. | reverse complement strand
CTGCCGCATGGCTAAAGTCGCCGCCGACGACGTCATGGTGTTTGCCGGTGATCGCTCGGTGCAGTTCCACGGCGGCTTTGGCTTTACCTGGGAGTGTGATTCCACGCTGTTCATTCGCCGTGCCCAGTGGGCGCAGCAGATGTACGGGGGCGCGATTCACCATCGCAAGCGCTTGGCGTCGCTGCTACTCGATAGTTAGGCGACGAGACGCCGCCGCAACCCCTTAGCCGGGTGGCAGGTGTTGCGCCAAAAAGCGCCACATGTTGCCGCCCATCACGGCGCGCACCTCGGTCTGCGTCAATCCGGCATCCAGCAACGCCTGAGTCAAATGGGGTAGTTGTGAGGCATCGATTGGGGTCGTGACCGATCCGTCCCAGTCTGATCCCAGCGCGATATGGTCCACTCCAAATCGCTCGACGCCGTATTGAATGGCACTGGCAATCGCATCAATGCCTTTGCCACAGGTCACGTCGGCCCAGAAGCCGACCCCGATCAAACCGCCCGCCTCGGTAATCAGTGCCATGGTCTCGTCGCTGATGTTACGGGGGCTCGGGCAGTGCCCGTCAAAGCCGGTGTGACTGACGATAAGGGCATCACCCTCTGTCACCCGCAAGGTGTCTCGCACCGTGGCTTCACTGCTGTGGGCCACATCAATCATGATCCCTTTCTTCTGCATGTTGCGCACAGCCAGCTCGCCAAATGGCGTGAGTCCTGCTTGCGATTCTCCGTGAAGGGAGCCACCGAGGCTATTATCGAAGAAGTGATGCAGGCCCATCATGCGAAAGCCCGCGTCATACAGCTGGCCGATGTTGTCTAATTGGCCATCGAGCGCATGCGACCCTTCGGTGCCCAGCAATGCACCGACCACTGCTTCACCGCGACCGCGCCGGGCCAATAATTGGCTGAGTTCCGATTGTGAGGTGATCAGGGTCATTTGCGGGCTTTGCGCCGCTGCCGCCCGCACCCGGTCGGCCTGCAGCATCGCCCGGGCAAAAAGGCTGTCAAAAGTCGCCGCGGGCCAGCGCTGTGCTATGGCTAGCAGCGTGATGTTATCCGCCGTGTCGGTCGCATTCTGTTCGTAGTTCTGTCCCTGCGGTGATTTGGTGACGGTGGTGAACATCTGCAGCGCGGCACCGCCCTCAATCAGGCGCGGCAGGTCGACCTGCCCCCACTCGTTGCGGTGCAAAAGGTCCTTGCCCCAGAGAGCGGAGTCCGCGTGCAAGTCCCCCACGATGAGCTGCGCGTGTAGCGCCCGTGCTTCGGGTGTGGGAGCCCGGCCAGGGTCGCCCAGCACCAGATTGGCGTTGCGATCCACCCACTGCGGTCCCAGCATAAAAAACGCGGCGACCAGTGCACCCGCCAGCAGCGACACGACGGTGAGTAATCCTTTCAGCCATGTCATGGGCGACCTCCCCTGGACTGCGATTTTTGAGGGTGTCCGCAGTCTGTCTGGTTTCAAACGCCCGGGCAACCGGTCTGCCCCGAGAGGCGCTACGTATGCCAAGCATGAGCCGAAAGAACGCGATTTTGTTGTTGGGAGACCAGCTGAGCTGGGGTCACCCCGCGCTGCAACAGGCCGACCCTGACACGACGGTGGTGATCCTCGCCGAAGTTCGTGAGGAGGCCAGCTATGTTCGCCACAACCGCCACAAGATCGCGCTGCTCTTCAGCGCGATGCGTCACTTTGCCGAGGCGCTCGGTGAGCGCGGCTATCAGGTGGCGTATTACCCCTATGAGGATTCAGTCCCGTCCTTGCTCGCTGCGTGCGAGCGCGCACAGGAGCAGTGGCGCTATGAACGGCTGCTGGTCTGTGAGCCCGGAGAGTATCGGTTGCTCGAGCAGATGCAGCGTTGGTCCGATGCTTTGGGCTTGCCCGTTGAGCTGCTTGAAGACACCCGGTTTCTCGCCTCTAGGCAGGATTTTTCAGACTGGGCTTCTGGCCGCAAACAGCTGCGCATGGAGTATTTCTATCGCGACATGCGCAAGCGCTATGGGCTCTTGATGGATGCTGACCAGCCCGAGGGTGGCAAGTGGAACTACGATGCCGACAACCGCACCGGCTGGCGCGAGCAATGTGAGATCCCTGTGCGATCCGAGCCCGAGCACGATGACATTACGCGCGCGGTGATTGCGATGGTAGAGGCCGTCTTTCCTGATCATCCCGGAGACCTGTCGACCTTTCGCTGGGCTGTCACGCATAAGGCTGCGCAGGACGAGCTAGACTGGTTTTGTGAGCACGCGTTGCCCGCCTTTGGCACGTATCAGGACGCGCTGGCCGAGGAGTCACCCTGGCTTTTTCACGGTCTGATTTCAATGTACCTCAACTGCGGTTTGCTGGACCCACTGCCTGTTTGCGAGCAGGTGGAGGCGGCTTTCCGTCGCGGTCATTGTTCCCTGTCAGCGGCGGAGGGTTTTATTCGGCAGGTGCTGGGTTGGCGTGAGTATGTTCGTGGCCTGTATTGGCACCACATGCCGGATTATCGCGAGCGCAATGCTCTATCGGCACACAGGCCTTTACCGGAGTGGTTCTGGACAGGTGATACGGAAATGCGCTGCCTGTCTCAAGCGCTACGGCAGTCGCTGGAACTTGGCTACGCCCACCACATCCAGCGGCTGATGGTGATCGGCAATTTTGCGCTGATTGCCGGGCTCAGCGTGCCCGAGGTGTGTGACTGGTATCTCGGTGTTTATCTCGATGCCTACGAGTGGGTCGAGCTGCCCAATACATTGGGGATGGCGCTGTTTGCCGATGGCGGCATCATGGCGTCCAAGCCCTATGCGGCCAGCGGCAAATACATCCAAAAGCAGGGCAACCACTGCAAGGCCTGCCGCTATGACCCCAAGCGGGTCACGGGGGAGGATGCCTGCCCCTACAACAGCCTTTACTGGCACTTTATCGACCGCCACAACGCGCTACTGAGCCAAAACCCCCGCATGGGGCTGATACTGGGTGGCTGGAGAAAACGGAGCGATGAGGATCGCGAGGCGGTGCTGCAGTGGGCAGATCACACTCTCGAACAGATTGCCGAGCTCTAGGCGTCACTCGTGGTGAGCACAGGCTTGCCTTTACGCCAGCGTTGGCCGCTGCATCGCTTGGAGCAATACACGATCTCATCCCACTGATGCTTCCAGCGCGCGCGCCAACTGAACGGGCGCTCGCAGACCGGGCAGACCTTGGTGGGTAGGTCAGATTTTTTCCGATGTGCCATCAGCTCTGATCCGTGATGGGCCAGTCGGCACCATCCACCACGTGTTCCGGCTGCGTCGGGCGGAATCCCTCCCACTTTAGGGTAAAGGTGTCGTCCGGGTCGTATTGCGCGGCCTGCTTTGCCAGATTGAATTGACGGCCCCCTCGCGGGTCTGAACCCACTCCCGCGATGTACTGCCAATTGCCGTAGTTGCTGCCTACGTCGTAGTCGATGAGCTGTTGTTCAAAGAAGGCAGCGCCATAACGCCAGTCGAGTCCAAGTTCATTGATAAGGCACGAGGCGGCGATCTGGCGACCGCGATTGCTCATCCAGCCTGTGGCGACCAGCTGCCGCATGAGGGCGTTGACCAGCGGATAGTCGGTGTCGCCCGCGCACCATCTCGCAAAATGACGGGGCTCGAAGGTGGTTAGCAGCCGTCGACCCGAGCGACCGCCCTGGCGGAACAGCGATTGGCGATCGATCACGGCGCGCCAGTGGAAAAACTCCCGCCACAAGAGCTCGAAGTAAAGCCAGTAGGTGGAGTCATTGGCGACGTGTTCTCGCTCGTAGCGGAAAATCGCGTGGGCCACTGTGCGCGCAGACAGCGCTCCGCCAGCCAGCCAAGGGGAGAGCGTGCTCGAGCCACTCAGGCCATCGAGATCATTGCGGGTTTGTTTGTAGTCCGCGATGGCATGGGTGTGAAACAGAAACTGATCGAGGCGCCTGAGCCCGGCGGTGCTCCCGCCTGGGAGCGGCAGGCCGGGGTGGGGCGAGGCCGCCGCTCGGGGAATCGCGTCAAATTGCGCCGAAGGGGGCGGTGGCAGCGTGCCCGGTGCTGCCAGAGGACTGCTGATATTGAGTTTTTCCACCTTGCGCCGAAACGGCGAGAACGTATCGGGTAAATCTGCCATCTCGAAGGGGAACTGCTCGGCGTCAAACAGCGTGCTGCCACGGAATACAGACAGCGTTGCGGGAAGCTTTTGCTCCAAGAAGGTGATGGCCTGCTTTTCGTACCAGCCGGGCGTAAAGCTGGTGGTGACGAGGTCAATGCTGAAACGGTCCACAATATTGGGCAGGACCAGCTCGGGAGAGCCCTCGAGGACCATCAGATCCTGACCTAATGCCTGGAGCTGCTCTTTGAGTTCCTGCAACGACTCGCGCAGAAAACGATCCCGCTGTGGGCCGAGGCCTGTCAGATTGCACCAGGGCCTGGGCTTGGGCATCAGGTAAATGCAGAGCAGCGAGTCTGCGCCCTGCGCGCTGGACAGCGCCGGGTTGTCTGCCAAGCGCAGATCAGTCTGGAACCAGTGGAGTTGGCGCATGGTGGCACACCCAGCAGAGAGTGTTCTGGTGTACGCTGGCCCGTAAATCACGGATCGGCCGTGACGCAATAGTGCCCAGCTTCACTTGCGGGCCCTGCCAACCAAATCTCGACGGATAACCGCCACCGGCATGATGGAATCCAACCCTTCATTAGCCTCGCTCATTGACTCGGCATCGGCGGCCGTGGCCGAGCTGTCGGGGCAAACAGCGTGTTGGCGGGCGGCCGCTCCGGGACGGGTCAATCTGATTGGCGAGCACACGGACTACAACCAAGGCTGGGTGCTGCCCGTCGCTATCGACCGTTACACCGCTATGGCTGCCGCACCCGGCATGCCTGGTCAGATCCGGGTGCGGAGTTTGGCGATTGCCCGGGAGAGCAGTCTGTCGCTCGATCAGTTACACACGCCGCATCGCGACCCCTGGATGCGTTACGTTCAGGGTGTCATCGCTCAATATGATTCGCGCGGTGTGCATTGCTCCGGGCTGGACGTCGCTGTTGCGTCGAGTGTCCCGCCGGGAGGCGGTTTATCCAGCAGTGCAGCGCTGGAATTGGCGACGGCACACCTGTTGGAGGCGGTTACAGAGCAGGCGTTAACCGGCAGTGAGCGTATTGAGGCCTGCGTTCAGGCCGAACGCGAGATGGCAGGTGTTCCCTGCGGGATCATGGATCAGACCGTGGTCGAGTTAGCAGAGTCCGGACAGGCGTTGTTGCTTGATTGTGCGGCTCAGACAGCGCGGTCAGTCCCCTTTGACTCACAGGCGCCGGCATTGCTGGTGATTCACTCCGGCGTTTCCCATGCACTCGCGGAGGGCGCCTACGCCCAAAGGCGAGCCGACTGTGGGCAAGCTTGCGCACAGTTGGGTGTG
>JAHEJH010000092.1 GCA_024638905.1 Luminiphilus sp. | reverse complement strand
GAAGTTCGCCACGGGCACTCAGTGCTGAATTCCAACCGAGATCGATGAAGACCGCCGACTTTGCCTTTGAACTCCCCGCTGAACTGATCGCGCAGGAGCCACTCTCCGAGCGTTCTGCCTCCCGACTCCTGGCGGTTGAGGCAGCTTCAGCAGCATGTTCGCACCTGACTTTTAGGGACCTCCCTCAACTACTCACTCCTGATGATTTGCTCGTGTTCAATAACACGCGGGTCATTCCGGCGAGGTTGTTTGCCCAGAAGCAGACGGGCGGACGGGTAGAGATCCTGATTGAGCGGGTGCGGGGTGATGGCAGCGCACTCGCACACGTCCGCGCCAGCAAGAGTCCGCGTGACGGCGCATTGCTGTTGATCACCCCCGATTCCGAGAGTGATGTCTCCGATTTGGCGCTCAGAGTGCTGGGCCGGGA
Source organism: Luminiphilus sp. (assembly GCA_024638905.1). Classification (GTDB taxonomy): domain Bacteria; phylum Pseudomonadota; class Gammaproteobacteria; order Pseudomonadales; family Halieaceae; genus Luminiphilus. The sequence continues at coordinate 4,968 of JAHEJH010000092.1, read as the reverse complement.
GGGCGCGCTATTTGTGCTCGTGCCCGAGACGGGCACCCTCAAAGACATGATGCGCCGTTATGGTCACATGCCTCTACCGCCGTATATCGAGCGGGAGGATACGGCTGAAGACCGTGATCGCTATCAAACACTGTATGGCAGTCGGGATGGTGCCGTGGCGGCGCCGACCGCGGGGCTACATTTTGATCAAACGCTGCTGGAGCAACTCGATGCAGCGGGTGTTGCCAAGACTGAGGTGACTCTCCATGTTGGGGCGGGGACGTTTCAACCCGTGCGAGCGGAGCACGTCGAAGATCACACCATGCATAGCGAGCACATCGAAGTAGATCAAACCTGTTGCGACGCCGTGGCAGCCTGTCGGGCCAGAGGTGGCAGAGTGATCGCTGTCGGTACCACCGCCGTCAGATCGCTGGAGAGCGCCGCTCAGCTATCGGGCAAAGACCAGACGCTGAAGCCCTTCAGCGGCGACACGGATACCTTTCTCTATCCGGGCGCCACTTTTCATGTGGTGGACGCGATGATCACCAATTTCCATCTGCCTGAATCAACGTTGATCATGCTGGTGTCTGCTTTTGCGGGTACCGACACCATCCGCCATGCCTATCGCACAGCGATCGAAAACCGCTACCGCTTTTTCAGCTATGGTGATGCAATGTTCCTGACCAAAGAGCGCAATGGCTGATGGAGTTTCGGGTATCCCATCAGGATGGATTGGCCAGACGTGGCCAGATCGATTTCCCTCGAGGCGCAGTGAAAACCCCCGCATTTATGCCGGTCGGCACCTACGGCACGGTCAAAGGCATGTTGCCGCGGGACATTGTCCAGATTGGTGCCGAGATTATCCTCGGTAACACCTTTCACCTTTGGCTGCGGCCGGGCACCGACATCATCAAGGCTCACGGCGACCTCCATGACTTCATGGGGTGGCAAGGTCCCATCCTGACTGATTCCGGTGGGTTTCAGGTATTCAGTTTGGATGCGCTGCGGAAGGTGACCGAGGAGGGTGTCGCTTTCAAGTCACCGGTGAACGGTGACAGGGTATTTCTCGACCCTGAGACGTCCATGCGCATCCAGCGAGACCTCGGCAGTGACATCGTCATGATTTTTGACGAGTGCACGCCGTATCCGGCCACCGAGGCGGAGGCGGAGCGGTCCATGCAACTCTCCTTGAGATGGGCTGAGCGGAGCCGACGCGCCCATGGTGACAATCCTGCCGCGCTATTCGGCATTGTTCAGGGCGGCATGTATCCGGAACTTCGCCTGCGTTCCCTGGGAGGTCTCACGGAGATTGGCTTTGATGGTTACGCGGTAGGTGGGCTGTCGGTGGGTGAGCCCAAAGACGAGATGATGGCGGTGCTCGATGGTCTGGCGGGACACTTACCTGCGGAAAAACCCCGGTACTTGATGGGGGTGGGTACACCTGCGGATCTGCTGGAGGGCGTGAGGCGCGGTATCGACATGTTTGACTGCGTCATGCCCACGCGGAACGCCCGCAACGGCCACTTGTTTACCAGTACTGGCGTACTGAAGTTGCGCAATGCCCAACACAAAAGCAGCACCGAACCGGTGGACGCAAATTGCGACTGTTATACCTGCGAAAACTTTTCTCGGGGATATCTCGCACACCTTGATAAGTGCAACGAAATTCTCGGCTCCCAGTTGGCTACCATTCACAACCTGCGCTTTTACCAGCAACACATGGCGGGCATTCGGCGCGCGATTGAAGCGGGTGAATTGGACGAGTTTGCTCGCGGGTTTTACGCAGCTCAGGCCGAGGAGGGGCGAGAATGACCGACACGACGCAACCCATAAAATCCCCCTGTATTGAGGTGTGCTCGCTCAATAATCAGGACATCTGTATAGGCTGCTACCGCACGGCCAACGAGATTATTGAGTGGTTCTCAGCCCCAAATGAGCGCAAGCGGGAGATATTGGCATCGGTTGATCAGAGGCGGTCCGAGCCCTAGGGATGGGATGATTCGGCTTCTGGGCTCTCGCCGTCAGGTGACGCTTCGGCTTCAAGCGGCCATATCCGAATTTTGCTGATATGCGTTTTTTCAATTTCTTCGATATCTAGCTGGTAGCCGGTTATCCGGACCGAAGTCCGGGCGTTGGGGAATGCTTCCAACGCCTCTAGCGCCAGTCCGCTCACTGTTTTGGGTCCGTCGGTGGGCAGATCCCACTTTCGTTGTTTATTAAGGTCACGAATGCTCACGGTGCCCGAGCAAGTGGTGCTGCCATCAGCATGACTGGTGATCTCCTCGTTTTCCTCAACGAGGTTTGAGGTGAACTTGCCGACAATTTCCTCGAGGATGTCCTCGAGCGCCACCAGACCCAGAATATCTCCGTACTCATCTACCACCATTCCCAGGCGCTTCTTCTGCCGCTGAAAATGGAGGAGCTGGGTATTGAGGGGCGTATTCTCTGGGATGAAATAGGGGGCCTCCGCTTCCTCTCTCAGCGCTTGCCGATTCAGCCTGCCGCCATCCAAGACGCGGCTCAGGTTGCGCATGTGGAACACGCCCTCAATCTGATTGATATCGTCGCGATACAGCGGCAAACGCGTATGCCCACTGTTTTTAAGTTGACGCATGACTGCCTCATCGGGTGCCTCAATATCGATGCCGTAGATTTCATTTCGCGGCGCCATGATGTCGTTCACGGTCATCTGTTCCAGGTCGAGGATATTGACCAACATCCGGCGGTGGCGGCTGGGAATCATCGATGCTGATTCGGTCACGATGGTGCGCAGCTCTTCCTGTGAGACAGCGTCGTCACCCGCTTCCTCGGGGGAGAACCCCATCAGTTTCAGAATACCGTTCGTGAGTGAGTTGATCGCCAGAACCAAAGGCATCAGCAATTTCTGCAGTGGAAGCAGCAATGCACTGGCTGGGAAGGCGACCCGCTCTGGATGAAGTGCCGCGATCGTCTTGGGGGTGATTTCAGCAAAAATGAGTATGACCAGCGTGAGTACCAGCGTCGCAATAGCAATACCCGCGTCTCCGAACAGCCGGATCGCGATGACGGTGGCGATGGCCGACGCAAGAATGTTGACCAGATTGTTGCCAATCAGGATCAGACCGATCAGTCGATCCGGTCGCTGTAGCAGTTGTATGGCTCGTCGCGCTCCGCGGTGGCCCGTGCCTTTGAGATGTTTCAGCCGATAACGATTCAGCGACATCATGCTGGTCTCGGAGCTTGAGAAAAAAGCGGAGACCAAAATCAGGATTGCCAGCGCCCCGAAGAGCAGACCTAGCGATGTCTCGTTCAAGAGTGGCTTACACCTCTATGACTGTGGAGACGAAATGGTGGAGAAAAAACGGTGGTGACACAAGCCTGTTTTGGTTGGCTTCGTGCCCTGTCGAGCCACGCTATTGCGTCAGCGGTAACAGTAGCTCCAATACCAGCTTGGAGCCAAAAAATCCGAGTACCACTAGGCCAAAAGCAATCAGGTTGACCGTGATCGCTGATTGCACCCGCCAGCCCCGCCGAAAGTATTGCACCAGCAGCACGGCATATAGGCACCACGCCAGCAGAGTCAGTACCGTTTTGTGGACCAGTTGCTGACTGAACAAGTCATCGATAAAGACCACGCCCGTACCAATTGCCACAGTCAGAATCAGAAAGCCGGCGCCGGTCAGCTCGTAAAACAGGGTGGATGCGGCTTCGAGCGGGGGTAACTTGCGAATCACGCCACGGCTGCGGTGCTGGCGCAGCTGCCGCGACTGCACCGTCACTAAGAGCCCCTGTAACACCGCCAGCGCGAGTACCGCAAAACTCACGATCGAGGCGGATACATGGGACAGAATACCTGCGGGCAAGTTGCTCATCGGGCGACTGGTATCTGGTGCGAACGTGGCCACCAGAATAGACAGTGCCGCGAGGGGGAACAGCACGATCAGGAGCGTGTGCAGGGGCCGCACTACCAGTGCGATCAGGCTGATCGCTCCCATGCTGAGAAACATCAGCGACGCGACGCGATAGAACCCGAGACTCGATTCCCCCGCTTGAGCGGGAAGGTATGCAGCGAGCGCGTGAGTGGCCAGGGCGGCGGCACCCACCAGGGCGATCTGTTGGCGCTGGCGATCCTCTCCGGTCTCCAGATTCAATACCTGGCGCCAAACCGCCAATAGATAAAGCAGCGCCGAGAATATGGCAAGGCCAGCCGTCAGTAGGCTGGGTGTGCTGTCCATAGAGTCTCCGCGCTGTCGCAGCGCTTGTGGGATTGTTTATCGATTTGGGGTTCTTTCATTGCATCCTTATACTACGCCGTTCGAGACGAGATTGGGTATCCCCGCGGGGTAAGCTGACACCATGTTTGAATCATTGAGCGACCGACTGAGTAGCAGCCTGAAGGCCATTTCGGGCAAGTCGAAGCTGACCGAAGACAATATCCGTGACACGTTGCGCGACGTGCGCATGGCGCTCCTTGAGGCCGATGTAGCGCTGCCGGTGGTCAAAACCTTTACCGATAGAGTCAAAGATCGCGCGGTAGGGGTGGAGGTCAGTAAAAGCCTGACCCCGGGGCAATCGTTTTTAAAAATTGTTCAGGCCGAACTTCAGGCTGTGATGGGAGGCGAGTCTGAGGGGCTGAATCTCGCTACCCAGCCACCCGCGGTCGTGATGGTCGCTGGCCTTCAAGGTGCGGGTAAAACCACCTCGGTCGCCAAATTGGCGCGCTACCTGATTGAGCGGGAAAAGAAAAAGGTCTCGGTCGTCAGTGCCGATGTCTATCGCCCGGCGGCGATCGCCCAGCTGGAGACGCTGGCAGCTGAGGTGGGCGCCCGGTTTGAACCCAGCGATGCCGAGGAGAAGCCTGTCGACATTGTGAAACGGGCGATTGCAGATGCCCGGGTCGCATTTTCCGATGTCTTGCTCGTTGATACCGCCGGTCGTCTAGCAATCGATGAGGAAATGATGGCTGAGATCAAGGCGCTGCATGAGGCCGTGAATCCCATCGAGACCCTT
>JAHEJH010000067.1 GCA_024638905.1 Luminiphilus sp. | reverse complement strand
CTGACCATTCACATCGCGGTACTCAAACGCCCTCTCACTGCCATCAGCGTTGATACCGAAAGTGGGACGTCCGTTGACCGGATCATTGGCGACATGAATCACCTCGTTTTGGGCGCCGGTCCAGGGGTTGTCAAAGGTCCGCATCACCTCGCCGGTATCCGGGTCGAGATAGAGCATGATCTCCCTCGATACCAGCCGATAGCCCTCGCCCCGGTCGGGATCTTCAATGGCACCGCACTGGCGGATGTTCATCCCCATCAGACCGAACAGTTTGCGATCCCGCTCGCCCGGTACCCGGGCGTAGCCATAGCCGGCCCACTCAAATACCTGAGGAGAAGCGTCCTCTGAAGAGCATTGCACCTTGCGACTCAGCGAGACGAACCCCGCGGCCGAATCAGGATCAATCGTGTCTGCCTGTGACAAGGTGACCGGCAACGCCAGAGACAGCATACCGATGGTCTTGAATGTGAGAGATAACGCGCGCTTTAGCAGCAAATCAGACTGCATGACCCAGCCCTCCAGTTGTTTTTATGTTTGATCGAGCATAGCCCGTTTGAGAAAAGATATAAACGTATGACAATATGTTCATTGGTTCTTCTTATGGCTCAAAACCCACGGCCGTGACCTACACCGCATCACGCAGACAACTGCTCCACGCCGCAGTAGCCACCTCCCTGTCCGGGCTGTTGGGCGGCTGTGGCAGAGCACATACGGGACGCAAAGTGCTGGTGGTGGGTGCGGGACTCTCAGGGCTCAACGCGGCTCTGATTCTCGAGCGCTGGGGTTACGAGGTCGAAGTGGTTGAGGCCAAGGATCGCGTGGGTGGACGTCTCTGGACCCTGGACCACGTCCCCGGCTCGCCGGAGGGCGGCGGCAACGTCATCGGCGCCAACTACGGTCGTGTCATCCATACAGCACACACCCTTGACGTGCCGCTGCGGACACCCCCGCGGGCGCTACCCAGCGACTATGCGATTGGCGGCCAGCGCATCCATCGCCAGGACTGGGCGACCTCTGCTCACAATCCCCTACCGGAGGGCTGGCGGTCGATATCACCAGGCCGGCTGGTCGGCAAACTGAATGAGGACAATCCGCTGCTCAAGACCCGCGCCTGGCACGACCCTGCCCTGATGGCGGCCGATCAACCCGCCGACGAGGGACTGCGGGCGCTGGGGTTTCCTGAAGCGGCGATCCAGTTGATCAATGCCAATAACAGCTACGGCAATAATTTATCGGACACCAGTTTGATGGCGCTGTATCGCGTGATGGGCGAGTTCGGCCGGCTTTCAGGCCCCTCGCTCGCGGTCGTAGAAGCGGCGGCGGGCAACATGCGGCTGCCCGAGGCCATGGCGGCGCAATTAATGCGGCCGGTCGCCACCGGCGAGACCGTGAAGCAAATCAGCCAATCCGTCGCCGGTGTGCAAGCTACTCTGAGCTCGGGCCGCACCATCGAGGCCGATGCCGCCCTGCTGGCGCTGCCTGTCCCCGCGCTGCGGCAGATTGCACTGGATCTGCCAGAGTCTCGGCTGGCGGCGTTGAACGGGGTCGACTATCACAAGATAGTGCAACTGCACTGCGTAGTGGATTCGCCTTTCTGGGAGGCGTCTGGCTGGGGCGGCTCGTGGTGGACCGACGGGCTACTCGGCAGGGTTTTTACCCGGGGCATGCCTGACTCCGAGCGTTACAACATGACCATCTGGATCAATGGCGACAGCTGCGACTCGCTCAACGCGCTGGATGACGAAACCTGCACAGATACTATCCTGCAGGCCTTGTGGAAGTTGGTGCCGAGCGCTCGGGAGGTGACCTCGGCCGGTCAACTTGTCAGGTGGACGAATGACCCCTTCGCCGGCGGCAGCTGGGCGCTATGGGGACCCGGCCAGGCCGGCAGCGCGCACGCGGCGATCCGCGCCCCCGCTGGTCGACTGTTCTTTGCCGGCGAACACACCGCCGAGGCCTACCGCGGCATGGAGGCGGCCATGGAGTCCGGCGAGCGGGCCGCATTGGAAATCATGCGAGCCCTAACGTGACTCGTTCGATCCACCACATCGCCCTGATGCTCTCAGTCGCGTGCCTCGCGATACCCACGGTGAAGTCAGAACCGCTGTCTGGCAAGCAGCTCTATGACATCGCCTGCGAGGCTTGTCACAGCTTGGGATCAGCCCCCGATCATCGCGTTGGCCCGCCGCTCGGGAACCTGCTTGGCCGGAAGGCTGCTGCGATCGAGGGCTACCGCTACTCCGAGGCATTGCGTGCGTCGGAGTGGGTGTGGACGCTTCCCACTTTGCTAGCCTGGCTCTCTGACCCCGACACGGCGATACCGGATAACGCCATGAATTACGTCAATGCATTGACCGCCGAAGAGAGCCAGCGGCTCGCCGAGTGGCTACTGCAGCAACCGTGAGATCAGAGTTGATCGATTCGAGGCTCCCAGCCCGTCAACAGCGGCATATGAGGCGTCGGGGCCAGCGCACCGGGATCAATCCCCGCCACCTGCAGAGTCGCCCAGGCCAAGCAAAGATTCGAGGACAGCACGGGGCCCGGCAGTGTCTCGGACAATTCGGCAACGACGCGCAGGGTCGGCAGACCAGTGCCGGTAATGAGATAGGCGTCTGCCTGCCTGTTCTGCCAGCGAGAGGTGATGCGGTCTGCCGCGTCACGGGGCGACAAGCCGTAAATGGCCCGGGTATCGCCCTGACCAGGATCGAGGGAGACCTGATCCACCACCTCAAATCCCCTGCTTTGCCAATGCGCATCGGCGGCATCCAGCAACCATTGGGGGTACGGGCAGATCAGTGCGATGGAACGGGCGCCAAGGTGTGCCAGCGCCCGCTCAATGGCCGACGCCGCAGAGACGATCGGCTGCTCGCGATGCGCGCTCAACTCGGCAAGATTCGCCTCCACGGCCTCATGGCCAAGCAGATAACTGGAACCCGTGCAGGCCAAACCGACAGCCTGCATGGCGAGCGTATCGAAGCGGTTCAGCGTCCCGGCAATATCGGTAAAGTAGGCGCGCAACCGGGCCTCAGGATCAGGCGCTTCACTGGCCATTCGCACCGTCGCGCAGCCGACACCTTCTGGCAACAATGCCCGAAACTCGGTCTCTGCCGTCGGGTTGGCCTGCGGCGTCGCCAACCCGAGCATCCCGTTGCGACCGTAGTACCCCTCACCCATTTGCGATGCCCATCGTCTGTTCTGAGGCTGCACCGCAATATAGCATGGGCCTTCTGCAACCACGCCGGCTCGCGACGTGACAAGGTAATCAGCTCAATGGCACACCGTCTACATGGGTAGCGCACCAGTCACGATCGTCGGCGCCGGCCCCTCGGGGCTGACACTGGCCTGGTGGCTCATCCAGCACGGCCACACGGTCACGGTGCTGGAGCGCGAGTCGACCGTCCCCAGAGATATGCGGGCGTCGACCTTCCACCCCGCCACACTCGATCTTCTGGCTGACTCCGGACTCGCTGACGAGCTGGTGGCAAGAGGCACGGTGGTCCCCCAATGGCAATATCTGATTCACCAGAGCGGTGAACGCGCCGTGTTTGACATGACGTGCCTGTCAGACGTCACCGTTTACCCGTTTCGTCTGCAGTGCGAGCAGTTTCAACTCACCGAGCTGTTGGCGGCCAGACTGGCCGAGCACCCATTCTGCTCGCTGCACTTTGGCGCCGAAGTGAAAGAGATAACAACGTCAACGGACGGCGTGCGAATTCACTATCAGCATCACAACCAGATGGTCGACGCCAACTGCGATTGGCTTGTTGCGGCGGACGGCGCGAGCAGTCAGGTCCGAAGATCTTTGGGGCTGACATTTGCCGGGCAGGTCTTTCCCAAGACGTCGATCACGCTGGTACTGGACTACCCCTTTGAGGACGACATCGCCAATCTGCTGGGCGTCAACTATGTGTGGCTACCTGACCGACATTACAGCCTGATGCGCCTGCGTGATACCTGGCGCTTCACCTACTCTCCTGAACAGGATCAGGATGTCGACACGGCATTGAGTGACCCCGTAGCGCGCGCGCACATCAAAAACGTCTCGGCGTCAGCCGCCGAGGCGACGATCCGCAGTCGCAACTACTACACCCTGCACCAGCGCTGCCTTGACCGGTTCTGCCATGGTCGCGTTCTGTTCGTTGGCGATGCCGCACACTTGAACAGTCCGGCGGGAGGCATGGGCATGAACAGCGGCATCCACGATGCCCGATCACTGGCCGATCATTTAGTGCCGGTTCTGGAGGGAGAAGACGCCGCATTGCTTGAACGCTACGATCGGCGTCGCAGGACCATTGCTTTGGAGGAGGTGCAGCGGTTGTCTGCGCAAAACTATGCCCGCCACCGCGAAACCCAGACAGATAAACGGCAGGTCATCTGGCAGGAGCTGCAGGAGACCGTCAATGACCCCGCAAAGCATCGCGACTATCTTCTCGACGCGGCAATGATTCGATCGCGGGAACGGGAACAGACCATCGAGTAAAATGACGCTATGAGCACTATTGAACAGGCAATCGCCGCCGCGGGAACCGCCCTCCCCAATGTCATCACCGGACACATCGACGGCGAATCGGTGCCCGTTGATGCCGGCGCCACACGTCATAACGTTTACTTTCCCGGCACCGGGGAACAGGTCGCCTCGCTGCAAGAGGACGAGGCCAGTACCGTAGCCGCCGCTGTGAGCAACGCGCGCGAAAGCTTCGACCGCGGGGCGTGGTCTCGCGCCAGTACTGCTACCCGGCAGACCGTCTTTCGCACCGCAGCGCAGCTGATCCGGGATCATGCCGAAGAGCTGGCCGTACTCGAGTGCATCTGCGCGGGATTACCCTCTTCCCATCTGGCATCACGGCAGGTGCCACGTGCTGCCGACAACCTGGATTTTTTCGCTGACTACATTGGTGTGATGGCGGGCGAGACGTTTGAACAGCTCCCTGATTACCAGACAGTCGTCACCCGACAGCCAGCGGGCGTGGCTGCCTTGTTTGCCCCCTGGAACGCGCCGCTGGCACTGGCAAGTATGCAAATCGCGTCGAGCCTGGCTTTTGGCAATACGGGCGTACTCAAGCCGTCCGAGTTCACGCCGCTGTCGGTGCTGCGCATGGTGGCGCTGATGGAAGAAGCGGGTTTGCCACCGGGTACTCTCAACGTGGTCAATGGCAGTGGCGCGGTGACCGGCGCGGCGCTGGCCGGGTCAGCCGGCATCGATCGCATCGCCTTCACAGGGGGCGGGCAAACCGCGCGGCAGGTGATGACGGCAGCCGCTCAACACCTCACGCCGGTCCATTTCGAGCTCGGCGGCAAATCCGCCAACATCGTGTTTGATGACGCCGATTTCGATCGCGCGATCGACGGGTCGCTGGTGAATATCTTCAGTAATAGCGGGCAAATCTGCATCGCCGGCTCCCGCATTCTGGTGCAACGGGGCATCGCGGAGCGCTTCATAGAGGCGTTTGTGGCGAGGGCGCGTTCGCTCACCGTGGGCAACCCCCTCGACC
>JAHEJH010000063.1 GCA_024638905.1 Luminiphilus sp. | reverse complement strand
TGCCCGACGGCAGTCGTGAAGTGGTACCTGGTTCCGGTGAGGTCGGCATGGTCGCCCAAGGCGGCATGGTGCCGCTGGGTTACTACAAAGATCCCGAAAAATCCGCCAAGACATTCAAAGAAGTCGACGGTAAGCGCTACGCCTTCATAGGAGATATGGCAACGGTCGAGGCAGACGGCACCATCAATCTGCTCGGCAGAGGCTCAAACTGCATCAACACCGGTGGGGAGAAAGTGTTTCCCGAGGAAGTCGAAGAAGCACTCAAGCTCCATGCTGATGTAGCCGACGCCCTGGTGTTCGGGCTCGAAGACGAACGCTTTGGTAACCGGGTTGCCGGTATCGTATCGCTCGAGCAGGGCGGGTCTGCAGAGGCGGGAGATATCCTTGAGGCAACTCGCAAACTGCTGGCCAGCTACAAGTTGCCGAAGGACCTGCTGGTGGTGCCGGTCGTGCCCAGAGCGCCCAATGGCAAGGCCGACTACAAAACTGCAAAGTCGATGATGACAGGCGATTAGCGTATCAAGTCATAAAGAGGGCAAGGATGCTGCGCGCAAGCACCGCATCTTCTGCCCTCGCAACCCAGCACCAAACCGGCCCACTAATTGACGCACTAGCAACGATGAACAAAATCCTTCACCGGGCTTTCAACCATCTGGCCCTCTTGCTGGTGGGCCAAGGGACGCTCATCACCAGATCTTGACCCGCTCCTCGGGGGCCAAATACAGCTCATTGCTCTCGCCAACGCCGAAGGCGGTGTACCACTCAGGCACATTCCGCACACTGCCGTTCGCTCGATAGATACCCGGCGAATGCGGGTCAGTAGCGATTTGTGTGCGCAAGGCCTCATCGCGGATTTTTGAGCGCCAAACCCGCCCGAACCCGATGAAGACTCGCTGCACACCCGTGAAGCCTTCAATCACTGGCGGCTCCTGACCCTCCAGAGAGTCTAGGTAAGCTTTAAGGGCGATCGAAATGCCGCCCAGATCCCCAATGTTTTCGCCCAGCGTAAATGTGCCATTCACGTGCAAATCTGGAAACGGGTAGTAGCTGTCATATTGCCCCACCAATGCATCGGTTCGGCTTTCGAACTCAGCCCTGTCGGCATCCGTCCACCAATTTCGAATGTTGCCATCGCCGTCAAACTTTGACCCCTGATCGTCAACGCCGTGACCGATTTCATGCCCAATCACCGCTCCAATGGCGCCGTAGTTGATCGCCTCGTCAGCACTTAGATCGAAGAAAGGCGGCTGCAAAATGGCGGCCGGGAACACAATCTGGTTGAGTACTGGGGTGTAATAGGCATTCACTGTTTGCGGGTTCATGCCCCACTCGTCGCGATCGACCGGCCCTCCATGCCTTCCAATGTCGCGTTCAACGTTGGCTTCCCGGATGCGCATGCTATTACCAAAGTAATCATTCTTTGCGATCGTGACCCGCTCGTACTGCCGGAAGGTCGTCGGGTAACCAATCTTGGGCTCAAACTTAGAGAGCTTGTCTAGCGCCTCCGCCTTGGTCTCGTCAGACATCCAGTCCAGTGCTTTGACGCTGTCCTGATAGGCCTTCACGAGATTCGCAACCAGAACGTCCATGCGTGCTTTTGCTTCAGGCGGAAAATGCTTCTCGACGTACACCTTGCCGACCAGTTCCCCCAGCCCGGCGTCAACAACGCCAACAGCTCGCTTCCAATCCGGTCGCTGTTCTTCACTGCCACGAAGCGCTTTGCCATAAAACTCGAAGTTGCGATCGTCCAGAGCACGAGTCAAACGGGAGGCTTGTGAGTTGAGGACCTGCCATCGCAAATAAAGCTTCCAGTCTGTCACGGGAACCGAATCGAGAATCGGCCCTAATTTTTCAAAAAAGGGCGTCGTGACCGAGACCAGATACCCGGGCTCAGGCAAACCAAAGGCACCTAGAAACTCGTCCCAGGCGACATCAGGTATTAACGACCCGAGATCGCCCTGATCGAATTTAGTGTAGTTATTTGCGAAGTTGCGGGTCTCTTCCTTGGTCATGTGTGCTTTTGCAATGGCTGTCTCGAGGCCGTAAATGACATCTAACGCGTCGGTCTCAAGTGTTAATCCCGCGAGCGCATGCGCATCGGTAATCAACGCTTTATATTGCTGGCGAAGGGCCTCGCTCTTGTCGTCATCTTTGAAGTAATACTCGCGCTCTGGTAGCCCAATACCCCCCTGTCCCAGATACATGGTGTTAATCTCAGGGTCCTTTGCGTCTGCGTAGGCAAACACCCCGACTGGCGAGTTAAACCCTAGCCGCGCCCCTACGCCGAAAAAGGCAAACACATCCTGCTTTGAGTCCAGGGCATCGATTGCAGAGAGATAGGGTGCTAGCGGCTGAATCCCGACGGCATCCCGGCTGGTGAAATCCTGAAATGACGAGTAGAGATCCCCAACCCTCTGCTCATCACTTCCCTCAACATTGCTCGAGGCAGAGGCCTCTTCAATGATGGCTTTAACGTCTTCATCGCTTTTGTCACGCAGCATGTCAAAGGCGCCATAGCGACTGCGATCGGCTGGGATCTCGTTCTCGGATACCCACTTACCATTGACGTAGTCAAAGAAGTCGTCTCCCGGGTGGACAGCGTCGTTGAGCTCAGCAGGATCGAATCCCAGTGCCCGACTGCTCTCCCCAACGCCAGCAGTATCGTCGGCAACGCCTGCCGGATCCTTCGAGCAACCCACAAGAATCATTGCCGCTAGTAAACATACAACCGGAGCTATCAGACGTGTTCGCATTGAGTCGTCTCCTAAATAATGCGGGGCCCACTATTTTAAGGTCACAGTGTGGTCAGGGAAACTAAGTGGTTAGCTTCGAGGGAAAATGTGGAGGCAAAGGCACCAAGCCCTAGAGCTAATGAGCCCAACTCCATGCGATTGGACCCCCTATCAACCAGAGCTGTGGGCAATCAGCCAACGAAATCTCGTGTCAGCTGGGCAATCGGCTCAGCACCTAGCTCAAACGCCGGCATAGTGATGTCATCGCGCTCTGCCAGCGTCGCGTTAGGGAGCCACCCGGCCACTTGCAGTGTGCCGTCACGCAAGCTCGAGCGGGTGGCAATCACCAGCGCGGGCTGCGCCACCTGAGTCGCTGCGGCTTCAGTATCAAAGTTCGCTGCGGCGTGGTAGCCGGCGTTTCTCTCCTCACCCGCACCCACAAAATCAAAGAACAAATCGAGCGCCCTTGGATAGGCCACCTTATCGAGGCGATCCACGACCATCGATTTGAAAAGGCCGTTCATGGGGTCCTCCTGCTCGAGGTACTCGGGGGGATTTGTGATTGACGCTCGCAAATCCGCCATCTCAGGGCCTGAAAAAACCGGTACATCTACTAGCAGCAGACCACTCACCTGCTCCGGGTAGCGATTGGCCATCTCCATAGCGACGAGAGCGCCAGAGTGAAATCCGGCCAGCCACACAGGTTGGTCAGGGGCGCTCAGTAGCGGCGTCATGGCATCGGTGTACCCACCGACGGTGGGCGGGTCCACCAGCGCATCAGAGAAACCGTACCCTGGCAGGTCAGCGCTCCACACGGGACCCCCGTAGGCTTGCGCAAAGGTGTCGAAAAATCGACCACCATAGGGCACCGGCGGCAAACACACTATGGGCGGCAAGGCACTTTGGCCACCTTGCCATTGCCACACGTGTAGTTGTCCCGGAGCGTTATCCAGATAGCGTCTTCGCGGCGCGGCCATTCAGGTCAAACCCTCGTGTTCAGTCATACCGTGGTCGTAGGAATCCAAAATGCCGCGAAGCCCAAGCAACACAGGCACACCAAAAATGATGGGGATGACCGCCATCGAGTAGCGAATGCCCTCCACGCCAAAGACGTAATCATTGAGGAGCGCCACCGCAGTCGGGCCGAGAAACAGGCCGGCCATGCTGATACACATGTAGTAGAACGCCACGGTCTGGGCTTTGATAGGGCCTGGCGCAATTCTGAGAAGCGCGGTCACACCCATTGCCGAGGTCATGCCAATACCCATGTTATTGAGCGCAAAGACCCCCATCGCCAATGGGGCTGAGGGCATCAAGGGGAAAAGCGCTCCCGTCAGCACCGTGACGAACACGCCAAAAAACGCGATCTTCATCGCCGCGTCGCGCTTTCCCTGTGCAATCCAGTGGTCGCATAACCACCCTGCGGACAAGACTGCCGCCGGGCCGCATATGATCAGCAGCACGCCATTAATCGAAGCGTAGTAGCTGGTCTCCCAGCCCCAGGTACGCTCAAACAGCGCCGCACCCCAGCCCTGACTGTAGGCGACGATAGTCATAAAGCAGAAAACGCTGACGAAGCCGCCATACATTCGCCAGCGCGCCAGCACGTGTCTGAGCATGTCAGGCAGGCTACCGCCAACCGCCGAGGGCCCACCCGAACGCGCCGGTTCGCGCAGCAGAAAAAACAGCACCGAGAGGACCAAGCCCGGCAGCCCCACAATAAAGAACGTGGCCTGCCACGGCACCAGTTCACCCACCCACGGAAGCGTGATGGAGCCACCCGACTTGGCCCAGGTCAATACCCCGGCCCCCAGCAGTGAAGCAAAACCTGCCCCCACGGAGAGCGCCATGGTGTAGACCGCGATCGGTCGAGAGCGCTTCTCGGGCGGGAAGCTGTCAGAGATGATCGACATGGCGCAGGGGCTCAGCGTGGCCTCGCCGACGCCGATGCTCATTCGTGCGATAAAGAGATGCGTAAAGTTGCGCGCCAATCCTGATGCCGCGGTCGCGATCGACCACACCGCAATCCCGACGGCCACGATCTTCACCCGGTTCTTACGATCAGCGAGCCACCCCAAAGGCAGCCCCATGGTGGCATAAAAAATCGCGAAAGCTGGCCCGAGGAGCAGACCGATCTGGGTATCCGTCAGGCCGAGATCGGCCTTGATCGGCTCAATCAATAAGCCCAGCACGTAGCGATCGATAAACGAAAAGATGTAAGCGATGGTGAGCAGGCCCACCGTCAGCCAGCCATAGGCCAGACTGCTCTGCTGTTGTGGTTGCGCGCCCGATGTCGCGTCGCTCATACGAACTGATTCACTTCCACAAAGTAACCGCTGGGGTCAAAGAAACTGATACCCAGCACACGAAATACCCCGCCATCAGGCTTGGGATACTCGCTGACAACCGGCTCACACACCATTTCGATACCGGGGACAGCCTGCAGCTTCTCGTAGACGCCCTTCACATCTTCGTGGTGTAGCACGTACACGGACTCACCGATACGCACCCGATTCGGATTCGACCGCGGTGGCGGTTCGGGCAGTGGCGGGTCGATGTACTGAAGGATACCCAGCATGCCAATGAAGTCGTCCTTGCACTTGAGCATCACGAGGCGGGTCTGGGAATTCGGCTCACCGGCAGGTAGACCGTCGCCTGAGACCAGAATTTCCTCGTCGTAGTGCACCGACATACCCAGAATATCCCGGTATATCTGCAGTGATGGCTCGATGTCGTTCACCAGCATAGTGGTGCGACGAATCAGGACCGGTACA
>JAHEJH010000060.1 GCA_024638905.1 Luminiphilus sp. | reverse complement strand
AAGCATAAACAGATGCTGGAAGCCCGCGAGTCCCGGACTTTGATCAATCAAGTAGCCAGCCACCGCGGCGATGTACACATCAGGCGTATACCCGATCACGGATACCAGACCCACCGCGGTGCCGGTTACAGCCAGCGGTATTTGGCCTTCCTCCAGTAAGCCAAAATAGAGCCCGCGCAACCCGAAGATGGCGATGCCGGTGACCAGCGTATTCAGCAAAATCATCGACAAGGTGCCGAGCGCCGTGCCGGTAAAGGCAAACAGCGAATGGCTGATAATCAGCAGTACAAAACATACCAGCGCCATTCGTGAGATACCGAATCGATCCCCCAAAAGGCCGAGTGCCAGCGCCGCGATCGGGCGGGTCCAGGCCCCGGTCGCCACAATCTGTGCCGCGTCGATCTCATCAATGCCATGGCCACGGACAGCAAATAGCGCGTACTGATCAAACGCCTTGTAGCTGGTGTAGGCACACACCAGCACCGTTGTCTGCAACCACACCACTCGTAGCTTGATCACTGCTTTGATCTGGCGAAAAAAGTCAGCGGTGGACGCACTTTGCCCGTCGTCGGTTTCGCCATCGAGGCCGCGTAGCGTGAACCACACCAGCACCCCGACCGCGGCCGTGACCGCCGTATAGCCATAAATCACCTGCTGCAGCACCGTCCCTTTTTGCTCTAGCGTCGCAGCGTCATAGCCCAGTGGAAACGCTATCGAAAAAGCAAAAACACCTAGCGATGCCAATACAGCGGCCAACAAACCCCTGCCGCCATCCAGCAGTCCGTATGCGAGGCCTTGTTGATCGTCGCCGCCCCAGGCTCGGGTCACCTTAATCAGCGCCGCCCAGAACAACAGGATATTGGTCAGCCCAAAAAAGCCCCATATCAACATGACGCCGGTGACGTCGGGGAAAGTAGCTAAATAGAGGCCGCCCAGTGCGGTGGCCCAGAGCGAAACCGAGAGCAGTTTGCGGGGCTCGAATCGATCCGCTAGTGGCCCGCCAAAAAAGTAGGCGGCCATGGCAATGAAGCCGTAAGCGCTTTGTGCCACACCAAGTTCGGTCGCCGTAAGGTCGAATACTTCAAGAAAGGTCGGACGAAAAAAGCGAGTGACGTGATAGGGGAGGGTAAAAATCGCCTCGCCCGCAAAAATGAGCGAGACGATGATCAGTGCGCGCTGCCACTTGCTGCGCTGCATTGCCTAAGTGATCTCTGCGATGTTTCTGATAGCGCTCGCGACGACTTAGCCGATCCAGGAGAGCAGCTGCTGGATGATGATCACGTTGGCGATATCAATAAAGAAGGCGCCGACCAACGGTACGATAATAAATGCCTCGTGGCAGGCCCCATATCGCTTGGTGACGGCCGACATGTTGGCCATGGCGGTGGGTGTGGCGCCCATAGAGAAGCCACCGAAACCGGCAGAGACCACCGCTGCCTCATAATTCTTGCCCATCAGCCGAAACACGACGAACACAATAAAAGTCGCTGCCACCAACACCTGGGCGCCGAGAATCAGTACCAGAGGGCCGGCGAGGCTGGCGAGTTCCCACAGCTTCATGCTCATCAGCGACATGGCCAGGAACGTACCGAGTGAGACATCAGCGATCAGAGCGATTGCGGGGGTCCGCGAAGGCCATGAGGTGCCGGTAATGCGGGGTAGCGCTTTTGGGCGCAGATTGCTCATCACAATTCCGGCAAAGAGGCAGCTGACGAACAGGGGGAGTTGTACGCCCGCAGCTTCGAGTGCCTCGTCCAGCAGCACGCCAATAATCACGCAAATGTGAATCGACAGGATGGCGTCGAGCACGTCCATGTAATGAATATCCATGCCCCGATCTTCTTGCTTAACGCCAATGTCGAGCGTGTCTTCGGCTTCAGACTTGAGATTGTGTCGGTTGATCAGGAACTTGGCGATCGGGCCGCCCATAAGGCTTGCCAGCACCAGCCCAAAGGTCGCGCAGGCAATACCGATCTCGGCCGCGCCACTGATGCCGTATTTCTCCGCGAAGACGGGTGCCCAGGCGATAGAGGTACCGTGACCGCCAATCAGTGACACAGTGCCCCCCAAGAGCCCTACCGCAGGCTCAAGGCCCAATGCCGAGGCGACACCAATGCCCGTGAAATTCTGTAACACCATAAACACGACGGTGGCGGCTAATAGAATGACGAGCGGCTTGCCGCCGCCCAGCAGGTCACTAAAGCTGGCATTGATGCCAATGGTGGTGAAGAAGTACACCAGCAGCACATCACGCGCCCCGAGGTTGAATTCCACGCCGACGCCGGTGACTGCGTAGATCAGCGTGAAGAGAATGCACACCAGCAGCCCACCGGTGACGGGTTCGGGGATGCTGAACTCACGAAACGCGGGCACCACCTGGTTCAGTTGCTTACCGATGAAGAGCACCACGATGCCCAGCGTCACGGTGAGGAAGGTATCAAGCTTGAGTGTGCCTTCGAGAAGCTCCATAGCGCTGCGCCCTATTCAGTGTTTACAACGGTGAGTCCCGACCATCGAGGAATTGCCCTGCTGGGTCAAGTTAATCGAGGAATGCTGTCAGCTTTCGCACGAGGAAGAAAAACGGGGTAATTTGATCGGGGTTCACGGGTTTTAGTCAGTTTAAATTTTCTCGGTTTATGGCCTTGGCGTCACCTAATGCGATTAACCTTGAGCAGCCGAGCACCGACAATGCTCGTTCCAACATGTATGGTGCGAGTCTCGTGGTGTTCGTTCATTATCGGTGCAGGCGCAATTTGGGGAGTGGGGAGACGTATGATGAGAACCAAGCGGGGCGTTATGTGGACGCTCGCCTTAACGCTAACTGCTTGTGCTGGGACAGGGGTGACCCCGTCCTCCGACGGGTCGCCGCCTACTTATCAGCCTGCTGCCGAACTCGACTGGCGCAAGCTACCCCCACCAGACCACACTCTGGCGAATTTCAGACCTGGTGAAACACCTGACTATTGTTTTGACCGCGCCACACAACCCTATACCGCTGTGGTGGACTCGCACTTCCATCCTAAGCCCTTTGGCGGGCCGGCCATGGATGCACAGCTACTGTGGGACACATTCGATCGGCTTGGCGTCAGGTTTGTGAATTACTTCGGTATCGGACAGGTGCTGGAGCTGGACGCTAACTGCTCCTATTACTTGGACTGCCCCGGTGTCTCGGCGATTCCGAGCATCAAAAACGACTTTGTAAACGGATTGGAAAAGGCAGCCTACGACCCCGATAAAATCCATATCACGCTGTCCATGACCTTCATCGATCTGGCGCATGCGGAGCGCGCAGCGGAGACGATAGCCCTATATGACGATGAGTTTCCGGGCATGTTTACTTGGTCTGGCGAGCTGAACATGATGAAGCAGGCGCTTCTCGGCAATAATGCTGAGCCTGCTTCGATAGAGAGCATCGCTGGCTGGTCAGAGTTCATGACGATTTTCCGCGAGCGAGGCGTGCCGGTCACGATTCACTCTGATCTTGGCAATGATGCTGAGCCAACCAAATTTTTGCATCTGATGGATCATGCGCTCGCGAGCTACCCCGATAATAAAATCGTTTGGGCACACATGGGTCTGTCCAAGGAACTGACCACCATAGATGCGCGTGAGCATGTGCGCTTAATGAGTGAGCGGCTGGATCAATATCCTTATCTCTACCTCGATATTTCCTGGGACGTGATCTACAACGCTTACCATCGCTGGGGGGAAGTCTTCATTCCGTTCTTTAATCAGTACTCCACTCGTATTCTCCCCGGGTCTGATTTTGTCGCGGCGGCCTCTAAAACCTGGGAGAACTACGCACACGAGCTTGAGATAACAAGCCGCGCGCTGCGCGTACTAGACGATGAGTCGTTTCGCAATATTGCTTTGGGCCAGAATTATTTTGAGCTGATGGATTTGCCTTACGAGGCGCCGCGGCTTTGTCAGCGGTAAGAAGGAGCGCTCATCTTGGTTGCGTTTATGATCGGTCTGCTTCCACTGGCGGCTTGCCCACACGAATGAGTGCTCACTTGCTGCGTATCGCTGCTACGGCTGCTGATTCATGCGAAATGTCTCGAGTTTGGTCGTGTTGGCTGGGTGGTGCGCTGATTTGCCTTGCGATGCCGGGCATCGCATGGGCGCAAACGGATTCTGCCGAGCTCAGGGAAGAGGACGAGGAGCCAAATCAGCACGCCATCTTGGAGCCAGTCGGCACGGAATCTGCATCGGAACGATCACAGTGGTTGCTTGATGGCGCCGAACTGGTGCTGAAGCCGAGAACCTACTACTTGCATCGGGACTATGACGTGGCCAACACCCGAGCGGGGTGGGCCCTAGGTGGCGGGCTGGAGTTTCGATCTGGATGGTGGCAAGACCGCATTCGATTTGGTGCCACTGTCTCGACCTCGCAAAAACTCTATGGCCCATCTGATAAAGACGGTACCCAACTATTTAAGCCCGGCCCGGAGGCCTTTACGGTCTTCAGCGAAGCCTACGCGACGGTCCGTCTGGGCGGTGATCATGGGGTGCACATCGGTCGCCAGTCCATCGACCTGCCCTATATGGGTAAGCACGATCTGCGCATGATCCCCAATACGTTCAACGCGGTAACCGTCGGCAACAAGCCGAGTGACGGTTTGGCGTATATGGCGGGATACGTCGACTCCATTAAATATAAAGACAGTGACGAATTTACCCCCATGTCGGAGGCCGCCGGGGCTGAGGACACCGATAAGGCTTTAACCTTTTGGGGTTTTCGTTACCGCATGCCGGATCAATCGGTTTACGGTCTGATTCACCAGAGAACCCCGGATCTCTTCCACACCACGTTCGCTAAAGCTGAAAAACGCCTCGAGTTCTCGGAAGATCTCAGCCTGTGGGCTGATGTCTCCTACACGCAGCAAAGTAGCATCGGCGAAGAGCTCATTGGCGACTTCAAAACCCACCTTATTTCGACACGAATAGAGTTGGTGTCGGGTGACGACAAGTTTCGTGTCGGGGCCAGCCGAACCGACGATGGCGGTGACATCAAAAAGCCCTATGGCAACCCCGCCAATTACCTCTCCATCATCATCAACGACTTCGACCGAGCAGACGAAGATGCCTTCAGCCTTGGTTACTCCCGAGACATGGGCCAGATAGGGCCGGGCAGGTTAAGCTTTTTCGCCAACATGGTGTGGGGTGACACACCGGATTCTGGCCCCAACGCCTCACCCGATGCCTCTGAATTCGATTTGACGGTGGATTGGCGGCTCAACGAGGGTTGGTCAGAGAAGGTTTGGGTGCGGCTCCGCGCCGCATGGGTCCACCAGGACGACGACTACCCGGGCGCAGACGACCTGTTCGACTTTCGGATTATCGTGAATTACGACTTCGATCTGCTGTCGCGATAAGCCGCAACGAAAGTCCTTTCGAAGCAACTTTGGTGCGGCCCCAATTGAAGGAGCGGCGTCCTCTCATTCGGGATTGAGCGATAGCCACTTCATGACCGGCGCCGTGAGAGTCCGTTATTCCTGCAGCCCTTCCTGCGCCAGC
>JAHEJH010000058.1 GCA_024638905.1 Luminiphilus sp. | reverse complement strand
GTAGCAACGGCTGCTAATGATACCAGTACAGTCGTAGGTATCGGCTGCGGGGATCTCGGTTTCCTTAGTCAGCATGTAAGTACCAACCAGGCGTACGTCGAAGGTGCCGCCCAGCGCATCCTTGGTCCAGGTACCGGCAACGTCAACACCTTCCCAGGTGTTCTTACCACCGTTCAGGCCAGCATTAATGACGAAACCCGTCTCACCCTGCCAGAGTGAACCGGAACCGGAACGCACGATTGCGTCACAGAAAAGGCCGTTCTCGGCACACTGGCGCACGATGTTCTCTGCACCAATACCTGTGATCGTCTCTTCAATCTCGATGCTCCAGTAATCAACGGAGACCGACAGGTCGTCAGTCGGAGTCAGCACCACACCCAAGTTGATGGTGTCAGCTTCTTCTGCTTGCAGATCGGGGTTACCACCTGTGATCTGGTTGTACTGGTCTGCCGGGCTCAACGAGATGTTGCCGTACTGAGCAGCAGTCACACCCGTGTTGGCACACTGTGCTGCCGAGTACTCAGGAGACTCTCCGGTGGCGATGATACCCGCACAGGGGTCAACACCGGCCCACAGGCCGAGGTTCTGCACGGTGTAAAGTTCAGATACGTTCGGAGCACGCACAGCTCTGTTGAAACCAACGCGGAAACGAGCGAGATCGACCGGCTGCCAGTCCAGACCCAATCGGTAGGTGTCCTGACCGCCCACTGTGCTGTAGTCGGAGTATCGGTATGCCAGATCAAGTGCCAGACTGTCCAGCAGCGGCACGTTCGCCTCACCGAAGAATTCAGTGACGTTGTAGCCACCAACCAGTGAGGGCGTCGGACCACCCTGACCCAGCAACTGACCTTCTTCGAAGACCGTATCAGCCAGTCGTTCGAAGTTTTCCTCGCGCCACTCATAACCCACAACCACTTTGATGGGGTCGCTGGCCGTTGGCAGCGAGAACAGGTCGCCCGTCACGAAGCCTTGAAGTACCTCGGTGCTGGTATTACCGTTCAGGATACCGACACCGCCGAGTCCCGCTGCCTGCTCTGGGGTCACACCTTGATAGGTGAATACGTCATAGAGAATGTCAGCCGTATCGGGATCGATATTCTTCGTGATCTTAGGTGCAAAAAAGTCGTTGACGTAGGTCGAAGTCGATCGCGTGTTGGCATAAAGATAGCTGACGTCATACGACCAAGTGTCGTTGATATCGCCCTTCAGGCCAGTGACGACACGGAAAGCGTCGTGTGAGGTGTTATCAGAACGCGGACCACCCTCAACATTACGCTTGCCGACATAGACGCCAAACTCGTCGTAACCCGCGCCAAACTCATCAACCAACGCAGCCTGGAAGGGCTCCGGAAAGTCGTCAAGATCAAGAATATAAGCTTCTACGAAGAACGTGCCTGATTCCGCGATTTGCGCGCGAGACGTGTTGCTAGCAAACATCGTCTCAAAGTAAGGCGTAAAGTGCTCGTTCAATTCGTACTCGGCGAACGCACCCACAGACCACTGCTCGATCGGACGCAGGAAATGATTAACCGGCGCATAGTTGTAGCGGTTGGTGCCATCCCAAGGCTCCAAGCCACCATCAGGGGTGATGTTGCCAAAGAACTCCTGACTATAGTCATAGGCGCGCCCGTTGGTGCCAGCTGGACCTTGTCCGCCCACTACCGTCGGCGCAATAAAATAGTTCGGGATGATCGCGTTTGCGGATCCGCCTACGCCCGTGGCGCTACCCGTCAGAGCGCCTGCAGAGTAGTCTCTGGCCTCTTGTCGCAGTTCTTTTTGCTCACGCCAGGTACCGTAGACCGTGGCATTACCCTTGCCGTCGGCAAAGTCACTACCCATGATGAAATCGATCTGGTAGTTCTCTCCGTCGGGGCCTTCAGTGCCCGAGGGATAGTCAAAATTTCGATCGTCCAGCGCAGACTGGATGTAGCCGTTGTCGTTTTTATGGCGATAGCCAGACCAACCCGCACGAATCTCAACGCCGTCCATCTTGCGCGTCACAAAGTTCACAACACCCGCAACCGCGTCGCCACCATAGGTAGCCGATGCACCGCCGGTCAGGACATCAACGCGATCGAGCGCAATAGTCGGGATTTGGCCAACGTCAGGGGCAATGATTTGCGCGCCACCCGACTGCATTCGGCGGCCGTTAATGAGCACCAGCGTTCGGTTAGTGCCAAGCCCACGTAGGTCAACTGTCGCGGTGCCCGAGGAGCCATTTGAAATGTTGGCGTTCTGGCTGGTCTCAATCGACGGCAGGCTATTCATGACCTGCTCGATGTTGACGAAACCGAGGTTGGCAATTTCTTCTGAATTGACCACGGTCACCGGGCTGGTGGCACCAAAGCCATCAACGGTAGCAATACGCGAACCGGTTACCAGTACCTCTTCTGTGGTCAGCACTTCATCATCGGTGTCTTCCTGAGCCAGCACAATGCCGGTGGTCAGAGACGTGCTGAGAGCTGCGGCAACCGCAATACTCAAGTGGGATTTTCTGAGTGACTTCATAGGTTTGAAACCTCATTTGTTGTGTTGTGGGGCTGGCGTCCCACCCCCTGTTTCTGCAGAAAAAGGGCATAAATCGCCCTAGTTTGTTGTGGACTGCTTTTCCAGCCTAGAGAAATAGGCAACGGAATATGAGAAGAGTACTTGAAGCGCAGTCACAAAAACATCACATTCACGAGGGGATTGTGAAAAAATGCCGATCTCAAAAAATCCGCCGAAAACGCTTATTTATATAGCTTTTCGGGGTTTTATATCAGTCGATCCGGCGCACCGGTACGCTTCGCCCGGTGGACAGCACTTTCATCTGCCACATGCCGAGCAGATTCTTGTAAATTCGCACCCTCTGATCATCATCCGTGTGACGGTACCTGCCACCGTGCCGTTGCCGCCACACCTGGCCATTGTCAAGCGGAAACACGGTCTTGCCCGACCATCCGGAGAAACGACCCCGAATCGTGGCCTCAAAAGGCTCGCTGACCGCGGGCTCAGGGGGCGCGTCGGCAATCTCCTGCTTCGCTGCCTCAACCTCAATGGCGACGCGACGCTCAATTTCCGCCTCGCGCTCTGCCGCATCGGCTTCACGCACCTCCTCTAAGACTTCTTCCCGGACCTCTTCCCTCACCTCGGCGCTGACAGTCTCCTGAACCTGATCAAAGCGCTCTATCAACCATTGGTTGAGTGCGTCGAGCTCATCAGTCGATAACGAGTCGATCCCGGTTGCGCGACGCTCTTCTGCCGACATTTCTCGCTCTATGCCGCTAAAGGCAGCATCGTTGCGCTCCTCAGCAAACCCCTGCGGGGCGATCACCAACGCGAGCAGCAAGTAACACAAGCGGTAAATATGGCTTTGACGTCTCATTTTTCAGTTCCTAAGCTGGCCAGCAAGCCACGTGCATGCCGGCGGGGAGTCTCGCCCCGGCTATTGCGAGGGGGGCAGCACTATTTCTACACCAGAGGGCGCACCCAGCAACAAAATGTCTGCTGGCCTTGCGGCGAACAGCCCATTACAGACAACGCCTGTGATGTGATTGATGCGAGCTTCCATCTCCAAGGCGTCGTCGATGGCCATCCCGTGAACGTCCAGTATCAGATTGTGATTATCGGTCATCACCCCCTCGCGCCATACCGGCTGCCCTCCCAGCGCATGCAGCTGACGCGCAACGTGACTGCGCGCCATGGGAATGACCTCTACGGGCAAAGGGAAAGCGCCCAATACCGCCACGCGCTTACTCACATCGGCGATGCAGATAAATTGCCTTGAGGCTGCGGCAACAATCTTTTCCCTGGTCAGCGCCGCGCCGCCACCTTTTATGAGATGCAGCTGAGAATTGGCCTCGTCGGCGCCGTCGATATAGACGTCTAAGGGACCGACACTGTTCAGATCGACAACCGGCAGGCCCAGTTCCGACAGCATTGAAGCCGAACGCTCCGAGCTGGCCACAGTGGCCTCGATGCGGGACTTGAGTTGCGGCAGCAGTCGAATAAAGCATTCTGCTGTCGTGCCCGTCCCGATGCCGAGCAGAAGTTTGTCACTGTGTTCCGCAGCGACGCGCTCGAAAGCGACCTCAGCGACTTTTTCTTTTAATAATTGTTGGTCCACTCAAACTCCGACAGCACCGACCATTCGTCAGCGAAGAGTATATCGCGATGCCCTCGAGCGGGACGGCTTTTCGATAACGGGGCCATTGGCAGGGCTTTGCTCCGGCGTAAACACTGCCGGCAGTCTTTGAAGCTAAGGGCAAAGTCACTTAGCAACGTGAGCAGCACCCCATACCCGAGCTCCGCGAGCCGATTGGTCTTTCATCAATAATTTTTGATGAATTAATCTGGAGGTGCTAGCCTTCGCGCCATGCCCCAGAAAGCCCAACTCATTGCGCTGGAAACCCAGCGCGCGACTGACACTGTCAGCGACAAAAACGCCGAGTCAGTGAATACGCTTTTCAGTGCGCTGGCACACCCATTGAGAATGCAGGTACTCAGGGTCATGAGGGCCGATTCGTTCAGTGTGTCGGAGCTTTGCGCCGCATTCTCTGTGCGCCAAAGCGCACTGAGCCACCACCTCAAGATCTTGACCGACGCCGGATTTTTGGCCCGGCGACACGAGGGCACGGCCACGTTTTACCGACGGCAACTGCCTGAAGGCAAACACCAGGCGCTGCGGCAGCAGATTCTGGATGAGATTGACGAGGAATCGATGCCGGCCGATCTCGTAGCCGGTCTGGAAGCAGTTCAGCGCCTCAGGGAAGGCCACTCTGCGGCATTCTTCCGCGACCGTGGCAAAGAAATCCGCAAACAACAGGAATCCATTGCCTCGTGGGAAGACTACAGCCGGGCCACGCTTCACCTGCTGGATCGCGCGGGCAATTTTGAGCAGAGCGCGTTCATAGAGGTCGGACCAGGCGACGGCGCCTTGCTCGGCGATCTCGCCAAGCGCTCCGCCGCGGTGTGTGCGCTCGATAATTCAGAGGAGATGCTCCGTGCGGCGCAGCACAATACCCGAGAGATCCCCAATATCGAGTTCCACCTGGGTGAACCCAAAACACTGATCGCGCAACGCGGGACCTTCGCGGCTGCTGTGGTCAACATGGTGCTGCATCATGCCGCGGACCCCGAGGCGCTGGTGCACGATACGGCCCTGCTGCTTCGACCGGGCGGTGAGCTCATCATCAGCGATCTCTGCCCCCACGATCAGGCCTGGGCACGAGAGCATTGCGGCGATCTATGGCTCGGCTTCTCACCGGAAGATTTGCGTGCCTGGGCAGTCACTGCTGGTTTAGAACACTGTGCCGAGCTCTTCTTTGCACAACGAAACGGTTTTCAAATTCAAGTGCAGCATTTCAAGCGCTGCTGAACAATCTCAGGAAGTTTTGCCATGAGCGACTATTCACTTTTCACATCGGAATCTGTGTCTGAAGGGCACCCCGACAAAATGTCGGATCAGATTTCCGATGCCATTCTGGATACCTACCTGACCAAAGACCCCGACGCGCGGGTCGCCGTTGAGACGCTCGTCAAAAC
>JAHEJH010000057.1 GCA_024638905.1 Luminiphilus sp. | reverse complement strand
GCTGAGCTCTGAGTTTGGTCAGGACTTCGCCTTCCGCGTGGAAACATCGCGAAGGACTAATCATGGCAACAAGGTGATTCGGGGTGTAAACGAGGCAGGTGGCCGCCTGACAATGGTCGTGACGTCAGACGGCCAGCTTCAGGGGTCACTCCGCGAGGGTGGCAATACCTATCGGCTGGCGCAGGAAGGCGGAGACATCGTTTGGCACTTCGCCGATCCGTACCTGGCTCGCCCCGCTGACCGAGGCGGCGTGAGGTTGGAGCGATTCGATAAAGCCCTGCCCGCCACTGAAGTGAATCGCGATCTCAAACGCATGGAACGCAAAGCGTTAAAGGACCTCTCTGAGGAGGCGATCCATTACCCGGTATTCAGTTCAGGCACAGCGACACTGGACCTGCTCTTCTACCACGAGGCTGGCATGGAAACTCCGGAGGCGATTGTTGATTTGGTGACAGAGATCACTAATCAGGCGATGGCCGACAGCCAGATCGCTTTGGGGGTTAATGTCGTGGCCGTGAAACCCCTTGAGATTGATCCGGCGACGCCGCAGGAGGATGTGCTCTCTCAAATGTATTATCAGCAGGCGCCGTTCACCGATATCGATAGTGATCGCGCTTTTTATGGCGCGGATCTGGTGGTGGCGCTTCGTGAGAACATTCCAGAGGACGATGACGCTTGCGGAATCGCCCCCGTAGGCGTTGTCGATGGTTTGCCATACCGATATGACCATATAACGGCCGTACAGTGGTTGCCCATTGAAGCCGTATCCGATTTTTACTGCCCGGACACCACGACAGCTCACGAAATTGGCCATTTATTGGGCTCTTCCCATGAGCGCCGCATCGCAGAGGAAGGCGATGTCCAGGGCTATCCCTTCAGTTTTGGCCATTATCGTGAAGGGATTTTCCATACCATCATGAGCTATGGCCTCGAGCCTGAGATTGCGGTGTTTTCCAACCCAAGCCTCAACAGCTGCAATGGGCAGGCTTGTGGGGTGGCAGCAGGCGACCCCGAATCGGCAGATAACGCGCGCGGGTTTACGCAAGCCCGGTTCATGTTGGCGGGGTACGAAAGCGAGGCTTTGGCACCTGAGCTAGTGAGCGTTTACCCAATGACCACTAAGACATGCCAACGAGGTGATGGAACCGAGGGCTTTCAAAAAGGGCCTGCTATCGATAATCAGTCACCACACACTATCGAGGTGCGTGCTGAGTTTGTATTGAATGCATCAGGTGAGATGCTCAGCTGGACATATGAACCGGGAGAGCTGCCATTAGCCGCCGGACAATACTCGCCAGCAATATGTCGTCCCTTGGACGAGACCAGCCCCTTCGGCAGCGACTATGTGGAATCGTGGTTTACCTACTACGACTCGACTTCCGGCAAGCTGATCGAATCGCTGCATCTGCTTTGGGACGACGATTACGCTGGCACCTATGCCGAGGTGAGAACAACCTCGTCGGCTCAAGGCGCTGCCGAAGGTCACACCGCCCGCCAGGTCAAAACCGGCGAGTCGCTAACCGTCAATTTTGAACCAGCCAGCGGCTATCGACTGCTGCGTGTAGAAAGCTCTTGTGGCGGCAGTTTGCAGGGCAATGCCTTCACGGTGCAGCAGGTCGTTGCCGACTGCCTGCTGGAGCCGAAATTCGAGCCCGCGTTGGCGCCTGGAGATACCTTAGAGCTCATTCTGGAAGAGCCGGCGGCCGGTAGCGTCTATTCGGGGGTGGGCAACCTGCGGGGCTGGTCTGTGGCCACTGTTGGGATCGACCGTATCGAGGTTTGGATGGACGGGGTCTACGCATTTGACGCGCCCTATGGGGGGGCGCGAGGCGACGTGGGAAATATTTTCCCGGATATTGATAACTCCTCTAGCTCAGGTTTCTCGCTCGCCTGGAACTACAGCAACATGGCGCCCGGAGAGCACGTCATCACTGCGCGGGCCTATAACCAAAACGATCAATTCACGGAGAGTAGCTCGACCTTCACTGTCACGCGCTTCCACAAACCGTTCTTGGGCGCTGGGGATCAGGTAGACCTGTCGGAAGCACAGTGCTCGGTCTCTGATAGCCAGATTTCCTTAGGTGACGCCGTGATGGATGGCAAGGTCTATGACATCTTGTTGGACTGGCGCACAGCGGCTCAGGATTTCCAGATTATTGAGATCCGCTAGCCCTGATTGATCGTCGTCCGAGACGCCCTATGGTTGCGCGTGGTCGGCGGGCCACAGTCTGAGTATGGGCGCCGCCGCGCCTCCCGATGCCAGCTTTTGACGAAGCGCGTCTCGCTCAGGCTGTAAGGCGGCGCGCGCTTTTTCACGCACGACTCCGTAGCCTCTGAGTTTTTCCGGAAGTTGGGCCAAAGGGCGTGCGTCATCTTTGCTGTCAGTGTTGAGATGACCTTGGATCAGGTCAAGATCGTCGAGATAGTGATCGAGGTCCGACCGGGCCGACCTGCGTTCAGCGGTCAATGCGAAGAGATCGAGGGGCGTATTACGGAGTCGCCGTAATGCAGCGAGCAATCTGAAAACGATCATCATCCAGCCGCCCAAGGCTCTTTTTCTGATACGGCCCGTTAAGTGGTCGACGCGGCTGAGAATGGGCGGCGCCAGATGGAATTGCAGGCGGTACCCGGGCTCAAATTGGGCTTCGAGCTGTGCGCGAAACGCATCGCTCGAAAACAGGCGGGCGACTTCATATTCATCTTTGATGGCCATCAACCGGTAGAGTTGCTTCGCAACGACATGGGTAATCGACTCAGAATGGCTGGCTTGGGGGTCTTTTTGCCGGATGGTTTCTACTCGGTGTCGATAGGCCGTAGCAAGCGACTCTGACTGATACGCCACCAGTCGACGCGCGCGATCGTCAATGAGCTCGTCCAGCCCTATCGTTTCTGCCGGCTCATTTTTATGGAGGCTTTGATCGGAGGGCTCGAGCAAGGCCAGCACCTTCTCTGGCCAAACGGCGAAGCGGCATCCCATGATGAATGCTTTTTGATTCGCCTCTATCTCCACCCCGTTGAGCGCGATGGCGGCGTTCAGTGCTTCGGCGCTGACGGGTACCTTGCCCAATTGGTGTGCGATGCCGAGCAGGAAAAGATTGGCATAGATTGAGTCGCCCAAGAGTCGTGATGCCACCAGACTGGCGTCAACAAACGTCACCTGGTCGTTACTGCATTGCTCGAGAATATGGGCTCGCAGAGCGGTAGTGGGCAGCTGCGCATCGGGGTCATGTATGAAATCCGCAGTGGGTTGTTCCGCGTCATTGATGATTGCGTAGGTCCGGTCCTCGGCGGTTTTCCCCATCGTCTCGTAGCTGGCGCTGACCACCAGATCACACCCAATCAGTAGGTCGGCCTCTCCGGCGGGTACTCTGACCGCTTTAATATCAGTCTGCTGCGGCGCCACTCTCGCATGACTCACAACGGCGCCAAATTTCTGCGCCAGCCCCGTTTGATTCAGCGTCGCGCAGCCTTTCCCCTCAATGTGGGCGGCCATGGCGACTAATGCCGTCACGGTGAGCACGCCGGTGCCACCCACACCCGATACAACCATGTTCCATGGCTGGGCCAGCTCGGGAGTCTCGGCGGGCGGGAGCGGCGGGAACAGCACCTGCGTGCTGTCAGCGCGTGGAGATTTCTTGAGTTTCGCGTCGATCACCGAGACGAAGCTCGGGCAAAATCCTTTCACACAGCTATAGTCGAGATTGCAGGCTGACTGATTGATTTGACGCTTTCTCCCCAGCGCCGTTTCCTTAGGCATGATCGATAGACAGTTCGATTGCACGCCGCAGTCACCGCAGCCTTCGCACACCTCGTCGTTGATGACGATGCGACGCGCCGCCTTTTTTTGAGGCAGCCTTTTTAGTTTGCGCCTCTTTTCGGCCGCACAGGGTTGCTGGTAAATAATGACCGAGCACCCCTCAACCTCCCGAAGTGCTCTTTGCACGGCATCAAAATCATCGCGATGGTCCAGGGTGAGGCCCTGAATTTGCTCAAATTGTCCGCGGTGGTGTTGCGGCTGATCAGACACCAGCGCGATGCGATGGACGCCCTCGCCTCTCAACTGTTGGATCAGATTTTTGACCGTGAGTTGACCGTCAAGGGGTTGCCCTCCGGTCATGGCGACGGCTTCGTTCAGCAGAATTTTGTAGGTGATGTTGACGCCGGCCGCGATGGCGGCGCGGATCGCCAGAATTCCGGAGTGAAAATAAGTGCCATCCCCCAGGTTTTGGAAGACGTGCTGAGTGTTGGTAAAGGGCGCCTGACCCAGCCAGGTGACACCCTCGCCACCCATCTGGGCAAAGGTGTGGGTATTGCGATCAGGCATCCACGTTGCCATGTAGTGGCAGCCAATACCCCCCATCGCGTGACTGCCGTCGGGTACTTTGGTCGAGGTGTTATGGGGGCAGCCCGAGCAAAAATGCGGAGCGCGTGCGGCGGGGGACTGGTTCGCGGTCAGCGCGCGTTCCTTCTGCTCGATCCAGGCGATACGAGACTCCAGGTCCGCACTGGTGAAAAAGCGTCGCAGACGACTGGCTATGGCCAGCGCGACCATAGCAGGAGTGAGCTCGCCAGTATTGGGCACCAGATCGGCGCCACGTTCGTCAAATTCTCCGACTACGATGGGGCGCGCTGCGACCGGATAGTTGTAGAGCTGTGATGTCAGCTGGTCCTCGATCACAGACCGTTTTTCTTCGACAACGAGCACTTCCTCGAGCCCTTCGGCAAACTGATGAATGCCCTCGGGCTCCAGCGGCCAAGGCATACCCACTTTGAACACGCGGATGCCGATGGCTGCTGCGAGCTCCTGATCAATCCCCATGTCCTCCAGCGCCTGCATGACGTCGAGATAGGCTTTGCCCGAAGTCACAATCCCCAACCGGGGATTCGGGCTGTCTATCACTACATGGTTCAATCGATTGACGCGCGCAAATTCGCGCGCCGCATAAATCTTGAACTTGTTGAGTCGTCTCTCCTGCTCCAGCGGTTGATCGGGCCAGCGCGCATGCACGCCCTCTGCGGGCAGCTGAAAATCCTCGGGGATCAGAATGCTGACGCGGGACGGATCGATGTCCGCTGAAATCGCGGAGTCCATATTCTCAGTAATTGCCTTGAGGCCCACCCAGCAGCCGCAGTAACGAGACAGTTCCCAACCAAAAATACCGAGATCGAGAACCTCCTGAACATCGGCGGGCGCCAGCACGGGAATTGAGGCTCCCATGAACATGTGCTCTGACTGATGTGGCAGCGTGGATGATTTGCAGGCGTGGTCGTCGCCGGCGACCGCCAACACGCCGCCATGGCGGCTGGTGCCAAAGGCATTGGCGTGCTTGAACACGTCCATGCTGCGGTCTACGCCAGGTCCCTTGCCGTACCACATGCCGAAGACCCCGTCGTAACGAGCTTCGGGGAAGAGGGTGGTCTGCTGACTGCCCCAGACGGCGGTGGCGGCAAGCTCCTCGTTGATGCCCGGCTGAAAGTGGATGTGGTGACGCTCGAGAAAGGATTGCGCCTTCCACATGGCCTGAT
>JAHEJH010000055.1 GCA_024638905.1 Luminiphilus sp. | reverse complement strand
TCAGCATGCGGTGCAACACGTCATTGCGATTGGTGGCGATCACCAAATTGTTTACCGGCAGACCCATACGGTGCGCCAGGTACCCCGCATAAATGTCGCCGAAATTGCCGGTGGGTACGGAGAAATTGACCGGCCGATCGGGCCCACCCAGCGCAAACGCCGCATAAAAGTAGTACACAATCTGGGCCATTATGCGCGCCCAGTTGATCGAGTTGACGGCGACCAGAGAGCGTCCACCGGGAAGGAATGCGTCAGCGACAAAGCTCGCTTTCACCAGCGCCTGACAGTCGTCGAAGTTACCCCGAATGGCAAGGTTATGAACATTGTCTCCCGGCACAGTGGTCATTTGGCGGCGCTGCACGTCGGAGACCCGGCCATCGGGGTAGAGAATAAAAATATCCACGTGCTCGCAATTCCGGCATCCTTCGATCGCCGCACTGCCGGTATCACCGGATGTTGCACCCATGATGACGACCCTCTCGCCGCGTCGAGTCAGTACGTGGTCAAGCAGGCGCCCCAATAACTGCAGCGCAAAGTCCTTGAACGCCAGCGTGGGCCCGTGGAAAAGTTCGAGCAACCACTGGTCGTGATCCAATTGCAGGACAGGGGCAACGGCTTGATGACGGAAGTCGCGATATGAGGCTTCGACTAGGTCAGCCAACGTGTCGCGATCGATGCTGCCCTCAACGAAAGGCGCAATCACGGTCGTGGCCAATTCGGTGTACGACATACCTCGCATTGCCTGAAGTTCCGACGCACTGAAGCTGGGTAGCGACTGGGGGAGGTAAAGCCCTCCATCCTGAGCAAGCCCCGCCAGCAACACCCCTTCAAAATCGAGAACGGGTGCCTGGCCGCGGGTGCTGAGATATTGAAGGCTCACTGCTGTCTATCCACCATTAGAGTGTTATCGGTCACAAGCCACTTTCAGCGATCGAAGGCTTCGACGCGCATGAGCGCGGCATCCGCATCGACCTCTTCCAACGCCATGATTTCATTCAGTGCGTCAGTCATTACGGATTGCGGCGCCACATGGGTCAATAACACAACGGGCACCTTGTCTGATCCAGGGGCCGGCGGTTTCTGGAGGATCGATTCAATGCTGATTTCGCGGCTGGCCAGAATCTGTGTGATATCAGACATCACGCCAGATTGATCACTGGCAGTGAGTCGCACATACCACTCGCTGGCGATGTCCCCCACCGGCACCCAGTTCGGCGCCTGCAGGGCAGTTGCTGCGATACCGAGGGCTGGACCAGAGCCCGCAGAGTTACGCGCGACATCTACAAGGTCTGCACAGACCGATGAGGCGGTCGCAGCACCCCCGGCACCGGGGCCAACTAACACCACCTCGCCGACAGCGTCGCCGGAAATCATGACAGCGTTAAGGACGCCGTCGACTGTCGCAATTTGCTTGTGTTCGGGAATGAGTGTGGGGTGCACACGCATCTCGACGCCCTGCTCCGTCCGACGCGCGATACCTAAATGCTTGACGCGATATCCCATCGAGGCAGCGTACTCCAGATCTTCAGGAGCAACCTCCTGGATACCCTGCTTCATGGGTGCGTGGATGCTCAGGGGAATACCAAAGGCCAACGATGCCAGTATCACCAGTTTGTGCGCGGCATCAGTGCCGTCGATGTCAAAAGTTGGATCCGCCTCTGCGTAACCCAGCGCCTGTGCCTCTGAGAGCACTTCGTCGAAGGCGCGCCCTTTGGTGCTCATCTCGGTCAGGATGAAGTTACCCGTGCCGTTAATAATGCCCGCCACCTCGGTAACCACATTGGCTGCCAGCGATTCGCGCAACACCTTGATTACCGGGATACCCCCCGCCACAGCAGCCTCGTAGCGGATTTGCACACCGGCTGCTTCTGCCAGGGCAATCAGCTCATTACCGTGCTCGGCAATCAGCGCTTTATTGGCGGTCACAACATGTTTACCGTGCTGAATGGCCAGCTTGATCAGATCGTGAGCGACGGTGGTACCGCCTATCAGTTCCACCAGCACATCGACGTCAGGGTCTCGCGCCACGTCGAGCACATCGCGACTGACGCGGGCGTCCCCATAATCATGATCGGGATGCTCACGTCGCGCACCGACATGAGTCACCACAATCGCTTGTCCAGAGCGCGTCAACAGCGCCTCGCATTGATCTCGCAGGATGCCTATCGTCGCCAACCCCACCGTGCCAACGCCACAAACGCCAATATTCAGCGGGTTACGACTCATGCTGATAGCCCTTCCGCCTTCATCGGTGGGCCCTGACGCAGCACCTGCTTGATCCCCCGGATGGCTTGGCGGGTACGGTGCTCATTCTCTATCAGCCCAAATCGCACGAAACCCTCGCCATATTCTCCAAAACCTACACCCGGCGAGACCGCAACACCGCCCCGCTGCAGCAGCAACTTGCTGAACTCTATTGACCCCATGTGGCGAAATGCCTCCGGGATTTGGGCCCACACGAACATCGTGGCTTTAGGGGGCTCCACCGGCCAACCCGCCTCGTTGAGACCCTGGCACAACACGTCACGCCGGCGCCTATACATGTCACAAATATCATGAACGCATTGCTGGTCCCCTTCGAGGGCGGCAATCGCTGCCACCTGAACGGGCGTGAAGATGCCGTAGTCGAGGTAAGACTTAATGCGTGTCAATGCGGCAACGAGCTCGCGGTTGCCGCAGCAAAATCCCACCCGCCATCCTGGCATATTGTAGCTCTTGGAAAGCGTAAAGAACTCCACCGCAATGTCTCGCGCGCCGGGCACCTGCAGAATGCTGGGCGCCTCATACCCGTCGAAAACCAGATCGGCGTAGGCAAGATCGTGAACCACCCACAGATCATGTTGTTTTGCGATCTCCACCACCCGCTCAAAGAAGGGCAACTCGACACAGTGTCCGGTTGGGTTGGAGGGAAAATTGAGCACCAGCATTTTAGGCTTGGGGTAGGTATTGCGAATGGCGGACTCCAGTTCCTCAAGGAAGCCCGCTTCGCTCTGCATCGGTACGTGTCGCAGATCGGCACCAGAAATCACAAACCCATAGGGGTGAATCGGGTAGCTGGGGTTCGGCACCAGGATCGCGTCACCGACACCAGTAGTGGCCAGAGCCAGGTGCGCCAGGCCCTCTTTGGAACCCAGCGTGACGATAGCCTCTGTCTCGGGATCGAGGGATACCGAGTAGCGAGTCTGATACCAATCACAAATCGCTTTACGGAGTCTGGGAATACCTTTTGACTGGGAGTAGCGGTGCGTGTCGCCGCGCCCAACCGTCTCACGCAACTTTTCGACAATGTGAGGCGGTGTGGGCTGATCAGGGTTGCCCATGCCGAAATCGATAATGTCTTCTCCGCGGGCACGGGCGGCCTGCTTCAATTCACCAATGATATTGAAGACGTAGGGCGGGAGACGCTCAATGCGTTGAAAATGGGTATCCACGAATTCGACGCTCGTTTCAAATGCCGCTTAATCAAGCCCCAATAAGGCAGCAAGATCATCCGCGGGACGATAGCCCGGCACCATGAGGCCCGAGCTGGTGACAATAGCTGGTGTACCAGATACCCCCATGTCCTGACCCAACTGGTACTGGGCAGCGATGGGGTTGTCGGCGCAGTCATTGACGGGCAGTTCCACACCTGCCTTAAGCTCAGTGAGCGTGGCCTGCTGATCCTCTGCACACCATGCGGTAGCAAGCTTCTGCGCGCCCTCGGAATCCACTCCCCCTCGGGGAAAAGCCAGATAGCGGACCTCAATGCCCTTGGCATTCAGTTGGTCGACCTCCCGGTGTAGCTTTTGACAGTAGAAACACGTGACGTCGGTGAAGACAGCGATGTAGTCGCGGGGCTCCCCATCGGGCGAAAAGACCACCATGTCCTCTACCGCCACCGCCGCCAGCTGCTCCTTACGGGTCACGGCGCGACGCTCCTCGGTGAGATTAATAGCGCCCGTGGCACTGGTCTGATGCAAATCGCCATTGAGGAAAAAATAATTACCATCCTCTGTCGCGTAGATCATCGGACCATTCTCGATTTGCACTTCTGCGATACCGGGCGCCGGGCTTGATCGCACCGCTTCAATACCAATGGGCTGACCTGCAAAGCTCGTCAGGGCGGCCGCCATTTTTTCCTTGAGATCGTCCGCCATGGCGAGTGAGCCAAACAACATGGCACACAGGGCAAAGCCGAGCGCACCATACCGGTGGGCTCGCCGCAAAATGTGACTTAAAGGGTTCATCTTCCTGATTCCTCCCATGGTCTCAATGGAGGCCCCAGATTAGCGGAGCCTTTTTAGCAACGCGCGAGGCGCCGCTGGTTCAATCCGGGCTTGCGCGGCAAGCAGAGGTCAGGAGTGTAAAGGATCGCTCTGAGGGGCGCGAACAGCCCTAGCTGTGGATTCTGCGGGCTGGTTACGCCCGCAAAACGGCTCTGCTCCTCAGGAGGAGAGCTTTTCCTTGATCCGCGCAGCTTTACCGGACAGTTCACGCAGGTAGTAAAGTTTCGCCTGTCGCACATCTCCCCGCCGCTTGACGTTGATACTGTCCACCAGTGGGCTGTATGTCTGGAAGGTCCGCTCAACACCCACGCCGTGGGAAATCTTGCGCACCGTGAACGCGGAATTTAGACCACGATTGCGCTTGCCAATACAAACGCCTTCAAATGCCTGCAGGCGCTCACGATTGCCTTCCTTCACCTTGACCTGAACGACAAGGGTATCGCCCGGTGCGAAGTCGGGTAACTCCCGGCCCATCTGCTCGGCATCAAGCTCGGCAATAATTTTGTTGGTGCTCATGACCTTCTCCCATCACCGTCCCGCAGGCGGTGATCGATTTATCCGAAAACTGTCTCTACGCTCGCCCTGATTCATCAGTTTAAAACGGCGTCGCACCGGCTTTTTTGGCTCGTCTGAGCCCGGGTTTTCTGACCGGCTTTCCCGCGAGCGCGCGATCATACCTGTTCGGATCCAGCTTGTCTGCCCCCGTCAGCCGGTAAAAGACCCCATTTCTCAAGCAACGCACGGTCCACCTCCGCCACCTCATCCCACACCAACAAGTCGGGACGCCGATCCAGTGTCCGACGCAATGCCTGCGCCCGACGCCAGTCTGCAATCGCGCCATGGTCACCGCTCAAGAGCACATCGGGAACAGACTCTCCCTCGAACAGCTCGGGTCGTGTGTAGTGTGGGCAATCCAGAAGTCCATCCGTAAATGAATCCTGCTCCGCAGATGCCTCATGGCCCAACACACCGGGCAGCCAGCGGATCACCGCGTCAATCAACAGCATGGCAGGTAGCTCGCCGCCGCTCACAACAAAATCGCCGATGGACACCTCGAGATCCACCTCTCGCTCAATAAATCGCTCGTCCATGCCTTCGTAGCGACCGGCCACCAAGACCAGGCTGGAAGCCTCTGCAAGGCGACGGGTGAGCGCCACATCCAGTTTGCGCCCCTGAGGTGTCAACGCGATCACCATTGAGTCAGAGCCCACCGCAGACCTCGCCTTATTGAGTGCCGCAGAGAGTATCGGTGCCTGCATGACCATACCGGGCCC
>JAHEJH010000041.1 GCA_024638905.1 Luminiphilus sp. | reverse complement strand
TTTCACGATCCACCGCAAAAATGGTCTGTCCCATGGTGTCGAGTAGATCCAGATATTCGCCGGTGGCGCGATTCAGCTTCCACAAAATGCCGTCTTTGCCGACGGTCAGCAGTGTTTGCTCCCCATCAATATCAGCGAGTATCCGTTCGAAACCGACTTCCATATCGATGGTTTCGCCGGGGATATGCTGGAAGTGCCAGACCAGCTCCCCTGTTTTGGGTCTTACTGCCAGCGTGGCGTTGGTGTAGAGAGCGGCATCTTCGACCGACATGCCGCGACTGGGCGCCGCCCAGGGCTTAGGCTGCGAAGTGCCGAAGTACACCAGATCCAGCTCGGGGTCGTAGGATCCGGCGATCCAGATGTCGCCACCCCCGCGGCGATCCGGTGCGACATTACCCCAGGTGGCGTATTCAGGCGTGCCCGGCTCCGCCAGTGTGGCGGTGCGCCACAGCTCAACGCCCGTTGTAGGGTCGTGCCCGGTAATGAAGCAGCCGTCTTGAGTGAACAGCTCACAGCCATTGATGCCGCTGACGACAATGCCGTTAGCGACTATAGGGCCGGCGCTGTGGGTAAAGGCTTCTCGATAGTCGGCTTTTTCGGTGCGCCAGAGTTCGGCTCCGGTTGTCGCATCGATGGCCACGATGGCGGCGTCATAGGTCGCCAAGAACAGTCGGTCCTGCCAGAGTGCGATATTGCGGGTAGGGCCGCC
The DNA here is from genome assembly GCA_024638905.1 of Luminiphilus sp. GTDB lineage: Bacteria > Pseudomonadota > Gammaproteobacteria > Pseudomonadales > Halieaceae > Luminiphilus. Next base: position 4,876 of record JAHEJH010000041.1, on the reverse strand, counting down.
AAGCATCTTTGAAGCGGGGGGGAATGCGTATTGATATTCCCAGATCAGCTCCCCTGTCCCAGCTTCAATGGCTTGAATTTTGTTGTGGGCATGGGTCAGAAACATCACCCCGTCTCGGACCAACGGTGTGGGTTGATTGCTGCCTTCGTGCATGGCCATCGACCAGCTCATGCTCAGACGCGACACGTTGTCTCTGGTGATTTTCGTCAGAGGGCTGTGTCCGTGCCCGTCGGGGGTTCTCCGCCAATTTAGCCAATCTGCTGCGTCAGGCCGGTTGAGTTCATCAGTACTTACCGGCCTGAACGGGTCAACGCGCCGCATTGAGAATGCGCCGGCACTGCGCGCCATATCCATCACGCTGCCTGCCGCGGCAAACTCCACCATTTCGACATCGTCTGGTGTAGCGCTGGTGAGTGTTTGTGCTGAGCTCACCAGTAATGAGTCCGCCTCAAGATCGGATTGGCTAATCACGTATTGCGCGATCGCGGCATGCTGCACCGGCGACAGGCTTTGGGCTTCACCCGGAGGCATCTCCGACATTTGGTAAGCAAGAAAAGATTGAGCGGAGGCCGCGGACCACTTGTCTGCAAATGCCGGGCCGGAAAGGACGGCGCCGTGGGCGGAGCCCCTCAGTGTCGCGGCATGACAACCCGCACAGTGCTGACCGTAAAGGCTCTCGCCGGTGTCCGTGGCTGCCCAGGAGAGCGGTGATATCGCCGCAGCCAGACCCATGGTTGCGATCTGTTTGATGCGGGCCTGCGCGGCCTTGAAAAGCAAAGATCCGTTCATCGAGCATCCCCTTTTTGTTGCTCGGGCGGGCGGATGATCAGGCTCCGCCAGCGCTCATTGATGCGACCGTGTCGCTCTCTTAGGTTGGCAAAAAATGCCCATACTTCTCCAGCGCTTTGTTGCGTTGGGTCGGTGTGTGATAGCTGGGGAAGAGCGCATCGTGGGCAGAGTAGTTACGCAATACGGCTTTGGCGACTGCGACCTTATGGACCTCTGTCGGCCCATCGACCACGCCTAACTCCGGGATGTTAGCCCACATATTCGCGAGTGGCGTCTCGTCAGAACTGCCGAGACTGCCGTGCAGATGCATCGCTCGAGAGACGATCTCCACCAGCACTTTCGGTGTGGCTGCCTTGATTGCAGCAATTTCCTTACGCACCTCCCGGTTGTACTCCTTATGTTTGTCGATCAACCACGCGGTATAGAGCACGTGCAGTCGGTACTGCATCATCATGGTGTAAGCGTCAGCAATTTTTTCCTGGGTCATCTGCTTGTCGGCCAGCAGTTCGCCTTTGGTGCGACGACTCAGAGCGCGCTCACACATCATATCAATTGCGCGCCTGATGACGCCGACTGTGCGCATGGCGTGGTGCACACGACCACCACCTAGACGGGTTTGCGCCACATGGAAACCCTGCCCTTCGCTACCCAAAAGGTTCTCTGCGGGGACTCGGCAGTCCTTGAATGAGATATAGGCATGCACACCGTCGCCTTGTTCTATGTAGGGGCCAACCGCCGAGTTGCGGATGATCTCCATGCCGGGCGTGCCTTGCTCGACCAAAAAGATGGAAGCACCCTCGTGGATGGGGGCATCCGGATTGGTCACGACCATCACGAGTAGGAAAGCAGAAAACCGGGCGTGGGAGGCAAACCACTTCTCACCGTTGATGATCCAATCATCACCGTCTCGGGTTGCGGTGCACAGAAACTCTCCAGGATCGGCACCCGCTTGGGGCTCTGTCATCGAATAGCAGGAGGCGATTTCTGCATTGAGCAGGGGCTTTAGGTATTTCTCTTTTTGCTCAGGCGTGCCGAATTTAGCCAGAATTTCTGCGTTCCCCGAGTCCGGTGCTTGGCAGCCAAAGACACTGGGTCCGAAACGACTCCGCCCTAGAATTTCGTTCATTAAACCAAGGTTGACCTGGCCATAGCCTTGCCCCCCCAATTCAGGTTCCAGATGGCAGGCCCAAAGGTGTTTTTGCTTGACGACCTCTCTTACCGGCGCCATCGCAGCAAAAGCAGGGGAGTTGGGGTCCCAGGGGTCGCCGGGTTCGCGAAACACGAGATCAAGAGGTTCAATTTCCTCTTTGGTGAACTCGTCGATCCAGTCCAGTGATGCCTGAAATTCCGGGTCTGTTTCAAATGACCACACGCTTTTACCTCCTCGGGGTACCTATCTTGGGCACTGAAGCCCTAAGACAACCGACAGGGTTGCCAAATCAGGCCGCTAGTTTAGACTTGCTAGACGCAAACAAGCAACGAGACCGATAAGAAATTCAAAGGTTTGCGGCGCATAGATGCGCAATTCAGGAGTAAACATTATGGCGGGCGATGCAGTTTGGGTCGTAACCGGTGCCTCGCGGGGGATTGGTGCGGCGATCGCGCGAATGGCAGTGGAATCTGGGCACAAGGTAGTACTGATCGCACGGGGAGAATCCGTGATGGCACTTGCGCAGTCGCTCGGAGAGTCCGCGGCGGGGTTCCAGTGCGACGTGGCGGATTCGGTGTCAGTCAGCGAGACCGTTGACGCGATCGTGGCGCGATTCGGCCGCGTTACTGTGTTGGTCAACAACGCGGGCGTGCACCGCGGCGGCAAGGTGCACCGCTTGGCCGACGACGCATGGCAAGAGGTACTGCAGGTCAATCTCACGGGCGCCATGAATATGACCCGGGCCGCTGTGCCTCATATGAGCGAAGGTTGCTCGGTAATCAATGTGGGTGCGGTAGTCGGGTTCCGTGGGTTCCCTGGCGATTCGGCCTATGCCTCCTCTAAAGCCGGGTTGTCAGGGCTTACCAAGGCGCTGGCGATTGAATTAGCGCCCAAGGCGATCACGGCCAATCTCGTGATCCCTGGTTTGGTGTTGACCGAGATGACATCCGAACTGAGCCAGGCCGCACTCGATAAAATGACTCAGCAAATTCCGTTGCGACGATTTGCCGAAGATCGCGAAGTCGCCGAAGTGGTGTGTTGGGTGGCTCAGAGTCGATACATGACGGGCGCAGAAGTGCCAGTGGATGGTGGCCTGTTGTCCAGCTTCGGTGTGGTGTGATGAGTTTGGAGGCTACCGAGCAGATTGCTAACTGGCTCCGCGGCTCTCTGGGATGGGAGCAAGCTGAGTTCGTGTCGGCCCTGACCGGCGGCAACTCCAACCTGACATGGCAGTTCCGCGACGGCGAAAGAGCCTGTGTGGTCCGAACACCCCCCGCTGATGATATTTCGCCAACGTCTGCGCGAGGCATCCAGCGGGAGGCGCAAATCCTGCAGGCGATAGCAGATTATCCGGTCAAGGCGCCAGGTGTGCTGGCCTGGTGCGAGGATGAGGCGGTGATTGGCAGGCCGTTTCTGGTGCAAGAATGGGTCGATGGTGTGGCGCTGACCGATGCCTTGCCGGTGGCGTATGCCGACTCGGGTGACAGTGTGAACCGTCTCGGTGAGGACCTGATCGATCAGTTGGCCGCGTTACACGCCGTGCCTACTGACCTGCAAGCGTTGCAGAAGCTAGGGCGTCCCGAGCGTTTTGTTGAGCGCCAGATTGAGCGCTGGCTGGACGTTCGCAGGGAGCACGCGGTAAGGGAACTGCCCGAACTTTTCTCTCTGGGAGAGTGGCTGGAGCGCAATGTGCCCGCAGCGTCAGCGCCCGCTGTTATTCACGGGGATTACCATCTCGATAACACATTGGCTTCCAAGGAGAAGCCGGAGATCCTAGCGATCATCGACTGGGAGCTCGCCACAGTGGGCGACTGTTATATGGACGTCGCACTGATGCTCATGTTTTGGGGTGATTATCGAACACAGGAGCCGCCTGCTTTCAGTGCATTGCAATCGGTGTCACGACGCGCTGGCGTCGTCAGTCGACGAGAGCTAGCCGGTCGCTGGGCAGAGTCACTAGGACGCCCACTCAACCATATGAACTTCTACATGGCGTTGGCCTTCTGGCGGTTGGCGGCCATCATCGAGGGAGCCTACGGTCTGCATGTCGCGGGCAAGCTCGATTCTGACTACGCGCGAGGCCTGGAGTACGACGTGCCCGCACTCTTGGCTGAGGCACAAGCTGCGGCGGCGGGGGACTGGTAGTCCGCATGCCCAGCACCATGAAGAACACCGTGAAGAACACCGTGAAGAACACCATGATGAGCACCATGATGAACACCCCGCTGGGGGTGAAGACGCTACATCGGTTCGGTGCGCGACATTTCAGTACCAGTCGCGTCGGTGATTACGATGGTCGGCAAATCCACTGGCGCAGTTACGCGGAGATTGACGCAAACAGTGCACGTCTTGCGAACGCGCTGACGCGCCTGGGCATCGTGCCCGGAGACCGCGTCGGCACGTTTATGTGGAACAGCACGCAACACCTTGAAACGTATTTGGCGGTGCCGTCATTGGGCGCGGTGTTGCATACCCTAAATTGTCGGCTCTCTGCAGAGCACGTCGCGTACATTATTAATCATGCTAGCGACCGATTTCTGATTCTCGATGCGCGATTAATCGACAGCTTTTTGCCGGTCCTGCCGCTCATTCCCGATGTCGAGCATGTAATTGTGTCGGGGGGCGGTGACGATGCTGTCGCCGCGCTGAGTGATGCGCGCGCCGTGTCATATGAGTCATTGTTGCGCGATACGGAGGAGGCTTTTCTATGGCCTGAGCCCGAAGAGAACGCGGCCGCCGGTATTTGCTATACGAGTGGCACTACGGGTAATCCCAAGGGCGTGGCATACAGCCAGAAAACCACCTACCTGCATGCGCTGGCCTCGCGTTCCGTAGACAGCTTTGCCGTGCAGGAGCGGGACGTGATCCTGATGCTGCCATCGATGTTCCACGCCAATGCCTGGGGGTTTCCCTATAGCGGCTGGATGTCCGGCGCTG
>JAHEJH010000029.1 GCA_024638905.1 Luminiphilus sp. | reverse complement strand
ATGATGTCTCGCGAAGCGGCTCCGCATATCGAGGCCGCCGGGGGCGGTGAGATCGTCATGACTTCAAGTATCGCTAGCATGACCGCCAACGGCAGCTCGATCGCCTACTGCGCGTCCAAGGCGGGCATGAACAGCCTGACCCGCACTCTCGCCAAAACACTGGGAAAGAAAAAGATCCGCGTCAATGCAGTGCTGCCCGGCCTCATTGATGGCGACTGGGCCTTCAACACCTGGGGCGGCGGCGATGCCGAGCAGTACGAAGGCCTGAAGAAGGTCTTCGCGGATCAGACCCCCTTAGGGCACGTGGTTACGCCCGAGGATGTGGCTGACACGATTTTGTCGCTGATCACGGGTTCCGACTACGTGACCGGCCAATTAGTCACGCTGGACTCTGGGTTTACTTTGTAGCGCAGACTAGCGCTACCTTTGGTGGGTCCTCAGGCGGCGTTCGCGCCGGGAATCGCTGCCAGTAACGAGCGGGTGTAGTCCTGCTGCGGCGTTTCAAATACCTGTGCGGTAGCGCCTTCTTCCACCAACTTGCCGTGATACATCACCGCGATGCGGTCGGCGATTTGGCGAATCACCGCCAGGTCATGCGAGATAAACAGCATGGTCAGACCGTATTCCTTGGTGAGGTCGGCGAGTAGGTCGAGAATCTGCGCCTGAATGGTCACGTCGAGCGCCGAGACCGGCTCGTCGGCCACTATAAACTCCGGGCGCGTCGCCAGCGCGCGGCCAATGGCGATACGTTGGCGCTGCCCGCCCGAGAACTCGTGCGGATACTTGCGCACAAACGCGCGTGCCAGGCCCACATTATCCATGAGCTCGCGAATCGCTTGTTCTAGCCCCGCTTTATTGACCAGACCGTGCAACAGCAATGGCTCTGCCAGCGTGTCATACACGGTCATGCGCGGGTTGAGCGAGGCATAAGGGTCCTGAAAGATCATCTGCATGCGGTGGCGAAACTGTTTGAGCGATCTGCCTTCTAGCGCCGACAGCTCAATGCCATCGAAGCTGATCTGGCCGCCAGTCATCGGCACTAGCCGCAAAATCGAGCGCCCGAGCGTTGATTTACCGCTACCAGATTCACCCACCAACCCCAGCACCTCACCGCGGTGAATCTGGAGGGACACATCATCAACGGCTTTCACCGGTTCGGCGCCCGCTGTCGGGGTAAACCAGGTTCGCAGATTCTCAATACTAATCAGCGGGTCTGGTACCACAGTGTCTGCCGCTTTTTGGCCGCTGGGGATCGCCGCCAACAGCTTCTGTGTGTAGGGATGCTGTGGATTGCCAAAAATGGCTTTCGGTTGGCCGCTTTCAACGACTTTGCCTTTCTCCATGACCACAATTTGATCGGCGATGTCTGACACCACCGCTAGATCATGGCTAATGAACAGTACACCAATGTCACGCTTGGTCTGCAGCTCGGCAATCAGCTTGAGAATCTGCGCCTGAATCGTCACATCAAGCGCCGTCGTTGGTTCATCGGCAATCAGCAGCTTGGGCTCATTAATGAGCGCCATCGCGATCATCACTCTTTGGCGCATGCCGCCCGAGAACTCGTGGGGAAAGGCACTCATTGCCCCTTGCGGGTCGCGAATACCGACCTCATCAAGGAGCGCCATCGCCTGCTCGCGGGCCGGGCCTTTGGCTAGGCCCTTGTGTAACGTGAGGGGCTCAATCAGCTGATCACCAATTTTCATGAACGGGTTTAGGCAGGTCATCGGGTCCTGAAAGATCATGGCGATGTCGCGCCCGCGAATCGCCCGCAGTTCACCCTCAGACAGTGCCAACAGATCCTGTCCCTGAAAGTGGGCGGTGCCGCCATCAATGCGTCCCGGCGGGCTGGGTACCAGCCCCAACATGGCATAGCAGGAGACAGATTTGCCTGAGCCACTTTCGCCGATGATGGCGGTGATCTGGCGCTCCTCAACCGAGAAACTGACGTTATCAACGGCCTTGTTGGTGCCGTTGCGGGTAACAAAGCTGACGGAGAGGTTGTCGACGTTCAGTAAGGCCACGGTTCAGTCCTTGGAGCCGCGCACGTCCAGCGCATCGCGCAGGCCGTCGCCGAGAAAGTTAAGAGAGAATAGCGTGAGCGTGAGCGCGCAACCCGGGAAGATCAGCAGCCACGGATATTCTTCCATGGTCTCTGCGCCGTAGCTTATGAGGAGCCCCCAAGAGGTGGCCGGTGGCTGAATGCCCAGACCCAAAAAGCTTAAGAACGCTTCCAGCAGCATTACGCTCGGAATTGTCAGCGTGGTGTAGACAATGATTGGCCCCAGCGCATTAGGCACCACGTGCTTGCGGATAATGGCCGCAGGTGAGAGGCCTACCGATACTGCCGCCTCGACAAACTCCTGTTGCCTGAGTGATTGCACTTGAGAGCGCATAATCCGCGCCATGGTCAGCCATTCCACCGCGCCAATCGCGAGGAACAAGAGCAGAATATTGCGCCCGAATACCACCATCAAAAGCACGATAAAAATCATAAAGGGCAGGGCATAGAGAATATCGACCAAGCGCATCATCACGGCATCGACCCGACCACCTACATAGCCCGCCACGGCGCCCCAGGTGACGCCAATGACCAGTGCCACGGCGGTGGCGATAAACCCAACCGCAAGTGAGATACGCCCGCCATACATGATTTGCGTCAGGACGTCGCGGCCAAAGATATCGGTGCCCAGCCAGTGCGCGGCTGACGGAGGAGATGCCCCAAGGTCGAGGTTTTGAGCCTCGTAGCTGTAGGGGGCGATCCACGGTGTCAGTAGCGCGACTATCACCATAAATAGCAGCACACTGCCGCCAAACAGAGCGAGCTTGTTCTTGCGCAGTCGCAGCCACGCGTCGTGCCAGAGCGATGAGCCTTTTTCCGCGTCGTCGAATATCTGAGTGGCGGTATTCATGAGCCGCCTCCCTGGAACTGCTGCCGGAGGCGCGGATTCAACCAGGCGGCGATGATGTCACTCACTAGATTGAAGAACACGATCAAGGAGGAGAGGAACACCGTTGTGCCGAGGATCATGGTGTAGTCGCGGTTAAACGCGGCCTGCACATAGAAACGACCCAGCCCTGGAATCTGGAAGATGGTCTCAACAACAAATGAACCTGCCAGCAACCCGGCAAAGGCCGGGCCAAGGAAAGCAATCACAGGTATCAGGCCGCCGCGCAGGGCGTGCTGAGTGACGACTCGCCACTCCGGCAGGCCTTTTGCGCGTGCGGTGCGAATGTAATCCTGAGACAGGATTTCGAGCATGCCGGCGCGGCTCAGACGCGCGATGTAGGCAGCGTAGGCTGAGCCCAAGGTCACCGCGGGCAGGATTTTATCGCCCGGAATGTCGCCCCAGCCGGTAATTGGCAGCCAGTCTAGCCAGATACCAAATACCAGCACCAATAGCGGCCCCAGTAAAAAAGACGGCATACAGATACCGATCATGGCGAGGCTCATGGGCACATAGTCCTGTGCCGTATTGGGCTTTAAAGACGCGAATACCCCCGCGGTGACACCAATACATAGCGCGATAATCAGCGCATAGAGGCCGAGCTCAGCCGTGACGGGCAGGCCGGCGAACAAAATTTCGTTCACGCTGCGGCCCGGGTATTTAAACGAGGGTCCCAGATCACCCTGCGCGAGGTCACCCAAATAGGCGAAGTACTGTTCGTGCAGCGGCAGATCCAGCCGATACTGCGCTTCTAGCGCTTGCTTGACCTCGGGGATGACCACTTTCTCCTGATCAAAGGGACCGCCGGGCGCAGAGCGCACCAAGAAGAAGGTGGCGGTGATGACCACGAATATCACTGGCAACGCCTGCAGGATGCGGATGAACATAAAGCGCAGCATCAGCGAAGCGCCTCCGGCAGGGTGCGCCCCGGCACCAGTTTCACGTACTTGAGATTCAGAGAATCCATCAAGTTTGAGTGAAGGCCTTCAACGCTGGGGTGAATCAGGTGCTTGCTGGTATAGGTGTAGATCGGAATGATGGGCATCTCTTCCATGAGCATGGTTTCTGCTTCCGTGAATAGGGCGTAGCGCTCTTCGCGTGTCTCAGCCTTGGGTGCCCGATACAGAATGAGGTCATCGTAGACAGGGTCGCTGTAGTAGGTGTTGTTATTGCCGCCGTCGGTGATGAACAAGTCGAGGAAGTTGTTGGCGTCCACGTAGTCGCCGATCCAACCGCGACGCGCAATCTGAAAATCGACCTGTGTGACCGAGTCGAGGTAGACCTTCCACTCCTGATTGGTGATCGTGATATCGATACCCAGCTCGGATTTCCACATTTGCTGCATAGCCACGGCAATTTTTCGGTGGCCCTCGTTGGTGTTGTAAAGAATCTCAAGCCCCGGCCAACCTTCACCATTGGGGTAGCCCGCCTCGGCTAGCAGCGCACGGGCTTGCTCGGGATCGTAGTCAAACAGTTTGGGTGGGAAATATCCCAGCGTGTCGGGGGGCGTGATTGAGTAAGCGGCTACGGCGGTTTCCTGCAGCACCGTGCGAACGAGTTTTTCACGGTCAACCGACATGGCCAACGCCTTGCGCACGCGAGCATCATCGACAGGCGGTCGCTTGGTGTTGATCAGGTAGTAATACGTCCCGAGGTAGGGAGCCTGCACGTAGGGCGTGTCGGGCATGTCGCGGTAGAGCGGGATCTTGTCGAGCGGCACCACCTGCGTGTAATGCAACTGCTCAACGCGGAACATGCGTTCTTCACTTACCACATTTTCCATGGGGTAGAAGACCACGGCGTTCAGCGACACTTTGTCACGGTCCCAGTAGTGCTCGCTTTTTTCCACGATGATACGGCGGTTAAGCGACCATTCGGTCAGCGTAAACGCCCCGTTGCTGACGATATTGCCGACCCTAGTCCAGGGCGTGTAGCGATCCGTCATCTCACCAAACTGCATGAGTGTCTCGGGGTGCACCGCGAAGGTGCTGTAATGGTCCATGAGCTGAATAAAGTAGGGCGTCGGCGCGTTTAGCGTGACCTCGAGGGTCGTGTCATCAAGGGCCTTCACGCCCACGTCATTGAAGTCCGTAATCTCGCCCTTCAGATACGCCTCGGCGTTCACCACCGGAAAGAGCATGTACGAGTACTCGTTACCCGTCATCGGGTGCAGCGCGCGGTGCCAGCTCCACACATAATCACTGGCTGTGACCTGCTCACCGTTGGACCACTTGGCTTCGGGATTCAGGTAGAAAGTGATGATGCGACCCTCGTCGCTAAACTCCCAGCGTTCGGCGACGCCCGGCTCGGGCTCCAGCGTGATGGGATTTTTGACTGCGAGGCCTTCGAACAGCGCGCGGATGATGTGGTTCTCGGGAACGCCGGTGACCACGTGGGGGTCAAGGCCTTGCGGCTCGGTGCCGTTGCCGTAGTGCAGCACGCCGTCGCGGTTGCCAGTCACCACATTGCTCTCACCGCCGCCGCAGGCAGCGAGCAGTAGCAGGGCGCAGCATAAAGCTGAGAAGCCGGAGGAGAATAAATGAGAGGTGTTGGATTGCCGCGACACCAACGCGTGGCGTAGCGTCCTGGCCGCGCCTAAGAGGGGGTGTTTCAAAACTGACTTCCTGCCCACAGAATGGCCCTATGCTACCGGAGTTTGGGGGCGGATGAGAGT